>JBMNVM010000089.1:0-7062 GCA_050946805.1 Acutalibacteraceae bacterium
GCAGCTCAATGCCCGACGACCTTAAAAAGCTGGAGGAGGATATCGCAAAAGCTGAAGCCGAAAAGGAAGAGGCCATCAGCTCGCAGGAATTTGAGCGCGCCGCCGCACTGCGGGACAAGGAAAACCACTTAAAGCAGGAGCTTGCAAAAAAGAAGGAAGAATGGAAGGAAAAGACCGTTCACAACAACGGCGAGGTAACCGCCGGGGATATAGCGCAGATTATATCCCAGTCTACCGGAATACCTGTAGCGCAGATGACCGAGGCCGAAAGCGAAAGGCTGTTGCGGCTTGAGGATGAAATACACAGGCGGATTATCGGTCAAAATGAAGCCGTATCCGCCGTCTCCAAGGCCATAAGGCGCGGCAGAGTGGGACTTAAAGATCCCAACCGCCCAATCGGCTCCTTCATCTTCTTAGGACCTACCGGTGTGGGTAAAACCGAGCTTTGCAAGGCGCTTGCCGCTTCAATGTTCGGTTCGGAGAATATGATGATAAGGCTTGATATGTCCGAATATATGGAAAGACATACCGTTTCCCGTCTTGTGGGATCGCCGCCCGGATATGTCGGATACGAAGAGGGCGGGCAGCTTACCGAAAAGGTAAGAAGGCACCCGTATTCGGTTGTCCTTTTCGATGAGGTTGAAAAGGCGCATCCCGATGTATTCAATATGCTGCTTCAAATCCTTGAGGACGGCATTTTGACCGATTCACAGGGCAGGAGGGTGGACTTTAAGAACACCATAATAATCATGACCTCGAACATCGGCGCCAGAAAGCTGACCGAAAGGAAGGTAAGCTTTGGCTTTACTGAAAGCGATCGCACAGGCAACGAAGACATGAAGCAGGCGGTGCTTGATGAGCTGAAATCTACCTTCAGACCGGAATTTTTGAACCGTGTTGACGATATAATAGTATTTTCAAAGCTGAATCAGGAAGAAATTGAAAAAATAGCCGAAAAAATGCTTGAGAATTTGCAAAGCAGGCTTCAAAATCTTAACATTACACTTAAGTGGGAGGACAATGTTAAAACCGAGCTTGCCAAAAGTGGTTTTGACGAAATCTACGGCGCTCGACCCTTGCGCCGCGAGATTCAAAACAAAATTGAAGACCAGTTGAGTGAAAAAATTCTTGACGGCAAGGTCAAAAACGGCGATACGGTTGTTTGCAGCTTTAAAGACGGCAGCTTTGAGTTTACGGTGTGATATTGGTTTCAATGAATTTTCGGTTTAATTCCTTTTGTAATTCTCCAAAAATGAAATGATCTTAACAGAATAAAAAATTGACCCGCCTATTCAAAAACCTGAATAGGCGGGTTTTTAATTACGGACTGCATCTTGAGCAGGGCTTATATCCGTTTTTGATAAATTCATCACGATTATTAAAAAAAACCTTGTTTTCATTCTTCATAGTTGAAACCGAACCGCAATTACTTTTATGAAATACCTTGCTGTTTTTGTTGCCGCAGTAAGCATTTGATTTTGCGGGGCTTTGTTGTGTGGTTGATTCGGTTCCCACCGTTATGTTATCCGCGCTTATGCTGTCGGGCATGCCGTCTGAAGCGGAAGGATTTTCGCCGCTTTTACGGTAGCCGTTTACGGTATCATCTTTCGGCATATTTACGGTAATGGCCGTAGAGGAAGCGGTTTTTCCCGCACCGTTAAAGGAACAGCCGGAAAAAAGGAGCATTAATGCCAAAATAAGCAGTAAAACTCTTTTCATAGTTTTACTTTATTGTAATGGCCGCATTTCCGCCGACAGCGCTTACAAACTCCTCGTCAAAGTTGCAAAGGCTTTCTTCGGTTACCTTTACCTTAATTTCGGTGTCGCCCTTGCGCGCGCGTTTTTTGACCTTAAATTTCAAATTTAAAATAGCGCCGCTTTCATCAATATCTCCGTCTTCTACGCTTATGAAGCCTATGGAGTTGCCTATTTCTTTGATTTGATAGGATTTGAAAATATCGCCTGCTGTGTCGCCGGTGTATAACAGTTTATCCTTGTTGTACTCTACCGCAATGGCGATTGCGGCAACGCCGGGATTGTTGTTTAATTTTACGGGAATAACAACGGTGTCTCCGCGCGAGGCTGCGGTATCCTCCACCGTAATTGATACGGCATTCGGGTCAATTTCAATTTTCTTGAAATTCTCCACCTCGCCCGTAACGCGGGTTAAAACAAATATCAGCACAGCGATAAGTACAAGTGCTACAGCAGCGGCAGAAATGTAAATAATTTTCTTCTTTGACATTGCAAACATTCCTTATAAACTTATTTTTTTGGTCTTATTGATTTTGATTTTCTGATATTATCATTCGAAGAGCTTTCAAACCCTTCGGTGCTTTCCCTTAAAAACAGAATTTTAAGGGTTAAAATTAACAGCTTTATATCAAGCAGCGGGGAATAGGTTTCTATATAAAACAAATCCATGTTAAGCTTGTCCTTTGGAGATGTGTTATATTTACCGTATATCTGGGCAAAACCCGTAACACCTGCTTTAACTCGGTGCCGCAAATCAAATTCGGGATACTGCAACGAATATTCGTAAACGTTTTGCACTCGTTCGGGGCGTGGCCCCACCATTGACATATCGCCCAGCAATACGTTTATAAGCTGCGGCAGTTCGTCAATCCTCAAAGGCCGTATAATTTTGCCCACCTTGGTTATTCGCTTATCGTTTGCTTCGGTTTTAAATGCGCCGTCTTTGTCGGCATCGACTATCATGGAGCGAAACTTCAATATGTTAAAAATTTTCCCGTTTTGGGTAACCCTGTTCTGGGTGTAAAAAATAGGCCCGCCGTCATAAAGTTTAACACAAAGTGCCGTAATTAAAGTAATGGGCAAGGTGATAATCAGCAAGCTGGCGGAAATGATAATATCCATGGCTCGCTTTAGAATCTTTTGCTCGGTGGAAAGCCCTTTGTTATGGCACATAAGCACAGGAGTGTCCGAAATTTGGATTTCGTTGCTGTTGTTTATTATGATGTCGGTAATTGACGGTAAAAGATATGTTCTTTTGTTCTTGGCATAACAGTAGGAAAGTATCTCTTTTTCAACGTTTTTGTCAATATCGCAGATCAGAACGCCTTCGAATTTATCAATCATCTGCTTAATTTCGTCAACGCTTTTGCTGTTTATGTTGACACCCTGTTCAATCCTAAACCTGTCAGGTATCTCGCTCATTTTTTTTATCAGCTTAAAACCGGTTTGGTCATCCCCGAAAATGGCCAGTAACCGCCGCGCGGCGTAAAGCTTAAAATAAATCGTATTAGCGCAATAGCTTCCTATAAAAACGATAATCAGTTGAATGATTGTATTTAACCCTAAATGAATCGGGTTGATAAGATAGCGCGCGATAAGGCTCAATTCAAGGTACATAAAGAAGTTTGTAAAAAGCACCGCCAGCGAGAAGCTGTAAATTATCTCGTGGGTGCGGTAAATTCCTATATAAAACGCCCCGAAAAGGGAGGAAAATACTATCAACAAAAAAGCAAAGGAAAATACAACAAGATAGTTACCTTTTTGGTAGTAGAGCGCATCGGTGTAGTGCGTCACCCAAACCTGTACAAAACAAAAGGATAGAGCCGCAATAATCATTGATTTTATCAGGAACATAATCGATTTTCTGAATTTAATTAAAATCTTCATATTGTACTTCCCTTAAATCAACATTCATAGCTTTTAAAACATTATATATTAGTTTTAAACGGCTTGTCAAGTCAAAACGATGGGGGTCGGCTGCATAAAAATTCCGAGTGACGGCGGGTTATGACTCCAATAACCGAACAAAATCATAAGAATCAGGACAATGATAAGAAAAATAGAGTTGAAAATCCCGCCTGAAAATTTTCCTTTTTTTATCAGCTTATTTCTTTTTATAATGAAAATAATAATGCTTAAAAAGAAAATCAGAATATTAAAAAAATCTATATCTCTGCCGATGATACCCGTATAAATATAGTAGGCCGCCACAATAAAAAACATACCGTAAATAAGCGGCAAAACAACAGCCGAGGCATAGTTTTTCGGCTTTTCCTTTGTAAAAAGATATTCGACTGCGGAATAAAGAATAGTGGGGTAAAAAAGAAGTTTAAGGTGTTCCCAAATACTCTCACTTACCGGAAAAAACAATCCGACCAGAAAATTTTCGTTGGTCCATTCGTATAGAAAATGCCCCAGTGTCCCCAAAAGTCCTATAACTACAAAGGCTATGATATTCTTTTTGAAATTCATTCAGCCACCCCCATAGAAATATTATTTTATTGTTGTTATTCTTTATGCGCAGAAAGCTTTAAAATATTTCTTGACACGGGCGGATAAAAATAGTATCATATCTATAATAAGTTAAATGTGATGATAGGGATAAGTAGTGCATTTGCCGGTCTTTAGAGAGTGGATGGTTTGGTGAAAGTCCATGTCGGCAGCTGCTACGAAGCTACCCTTGAACAGTGTCCGAAAGGAATTACCGGTTTGCCGCCGTTATCGGCTTCGAGTGCGGAAGTTTTTCCGAATTCGGGTGGTACCACGGAGTCAATTCGTCCTGAAGTTTTTCAGGGCGATTTTTTAATATCTGGAATTTGGGAGGAAGAAATATGAAATACGAAATTTTAAAATTACTTGCAAGAAACGCACGTTACACAAAAGAAGAAATAGCAATTATGCTTGGAATTACCGAAAAAGAGGTAGAGGATAATATAGCGCAGCTTGAAAAGGACGGTCTGATTAAAGGGTATAAAGCCATTGTAGATTGGGAAAAGACCGACGGCGCGAATGTTTCGGCAATAATTCAAATAAATGTTGTTCCAAAGGTCGGACTCGGCTTTGAGGAGGTTGCAGAAAAAATAATGAAATATCCGCAGGTGGAGTCTGTCTACCTTATGTCGGGCGCTTATGACTTGAATGTTGTCGTAAAGGGAAAATCGCTTCAGGACATTGCGTGGTTTGTCTCAAAGGAGCTTTCGACCATCGATTCGGTAACCTCCACAGCCACCCACTTTGTTTTGCGGCGATATAAGGAAATGGGTGTAGAGCTTGTGGACGACACACGCGATGACAGGGGGTATATCGGGGTATGATGGATTACAGCAAAATCCTCTCCCAAACCGTGCAAGATATTAAACCCTCCGGAATAAGGCGCTTTTTCGATATTGCCTCTACAATGGAGGGGGTAATATCTCTTGGCGTGGGTGAGCCGGACTTTCAAACACCATGGCAGGTGCGAAAGGCCGGAATAAATTCACTTGAGAAGGGCAAGACGAAATATACCTCAAACAAGGGTATTGATAAGCTTTTGGAAGAAATTTCGGTCTACATGAAGCGCAAATACTCGCTTGAATATGACCGCAAAGACCAGATAATGGTAACGGTAGGCGGCAGCGAGGCGATTGATCTGTGCATTCGCGCACTTGTGTCGGTAGGGGATGAGGTAATAATCCCTCAACCGAGCTATGTCTGCTACGAGCCGATAACGCGGCTTGCCGGCGGTGTACCGGTAATTATCAACACAAAGGCCGAGAATGATTTTAAGGTAACCCCCGAAGAATTAAGCGCCGCCATTACCGACCGTACAAAGCTTTTAATTCTCCCGTACCCTTGCAACCCCACGGGCGCCATAATGGAGAGGGAAGACCTACATAAGCTTTACGAGGTTTTAAAGGATACCAACATAATCGTTTTATCCGACGAAATTTATTCGGCGCTTACCTTCGGTTCGTCGTCCCATTGTTCTCCCGCAGTAATTGACGGAATGGCCGAGCGTACAGTTGTAGTAAACGGCTTTTCGAAGGCCTTTTCCATGACCGGATGGCGGCTTGGCTTTGCCTGTGGACCGCGGGAACTGATAGGCGCAATGCTTAAAATCCATCAATACGCAATAATGTGTGCACCCACCACCTCGCAGTATGCTGCTATTGAGGCGCTACGCTCTTGTGATGAGGATGTAGAGGAAATGCGCAAGGAATACAATATGCGCCGCCGGCTGATGGTCGCAGGTTTTAACAAAATGGGGCTTACCTGCCGGGAGCCCAAGGGCGCGTTTTATGCCTTCCCATGCATTAAATCTACCGGACTTTCAAGTGAGGAATTTTGCGAAAGGCTACTTGATTCAAAGAAGGTTGCGGTAGTACCGGGCAACGCCTTTGGCGACAGCGGAGAGGGTTTTGTAAGGGCTTCTTACTGCTATTCGGTCGAGCATATTATTCAAGCTCTTAAGCGGATTGAGGAATTTTTAAATGAATTATAAAATAAACCGGCTGTAGTGTTAACTACAACCGGTTTTTATCATTTACTGCCGAAATTTTCTTCATAAAACTCCATAGAAGCTTTAATAATGCTTACCGCCACATCTCTGCCGCTTACACGGTTTACAGCGGTTTGCTTGTTTTCAAGATATTTGTAAACCTCGAAAAAATGGCGCATTTCGTCAAAAATGTGGGGTGGCAAATCCCTTATATCCTGATAGGTGTTGTAATTCGGATCCCCGAATGGTATTGCAATAATTTTTTCATCGCTTTTTCCGCCGTCTATCATTGAAATAACACCAATAGGGTAGGCACGCGCAAGTGTTAGTGGCTCAAGCTCCTCGGTAGACAAAAGCAAAACGTCCAACGGGTCGTTATCATCGCAATAGGTGCGGGGAATAAAGCCGTAATTTGCGGGGTAGTGGGTGGATGTGTGGAGAATACGATCAAGAATTATTAATCCTGTTTCTTTGTCCAGCTCGTATTTCTTTTTACTTCCTTTGGAAATCTCAATTACACATATGAAATCTTCGGGTGTAATTCGATTAGGACTGATGTCATGCCAGATGTTTATCAAAGAAACCACCCCAAAAAAATATTAAAGCACCTTGCTTAAAAAGTCTTTAAGACGGGGACTTTGCGGATTTTTGAAAATCTCTTCCGGTGTCCCTTCCTCGGCAATAACACCTTCGTCAATGAAGAGAACACGGTCGGCAACCTCGCGGGCGAATCCCATTTCATGGGTTACAACCGCCATAGTCATGCCCTCATTCGCAAGGGATTTTATTACCTCAAGCACTTCGCCGACCATTTCCGGGTCAAGCGCGGA
>JBMNVM010000090.1:0-6970 GCA_050946805.1 Acutalibacteraceae bacterium
GGTTGTTTTTGTAGGCTATGCGGGGCAGTTTGGCTGGAAATATGGAATAGCCGCCACTTGGGCGGGAATCGGCAACGCGGTTTTGGGATCGCTTTTCGCTTGGGCGGTACTGGGGCGCAGAACCCGCGTTATGACCCAGCATCTTGACAGTGCTACCATGCCGCAGTTCTTTGGCACTCGCTATCAAAGCGAAGGCCTAAAATTGGCATCTTCTGCCTTGATTTTTATTTTTTTAATTCCATACACCGCCTCTCTTTACAACGGGCTTAGCCGTCTTTTTGAAATGGCCTTTAATGTTGATTACTCGGTTTGCGTTATCGTGATGGCAGTGCTTACCGGCATTTATGTTATAGCAGGCGGATATATGGCCACTGCGATTAATGACTTTTTCCAAGGCATTATTATGCTTATAGGAATTATAGCGGTAATTTTTGCGGTATTAAAAACACAGGGCGGACTTTTCACCGCCTTCGAAGCGCTTAAAAATGTCAGCGATCCGCTGGTTTCAAGCAAGCCGGGTGTGTTCGGCTCACTTTTCGGCCCTGACCCGTTAAATTTGTTCGGAGTGGTGTTGTTAACCTCGCTTGGCACTTGGGGACTGCCGCAGATGGTTCAAAAGTTCTATGCAATAAAGAATGAAAAATCCATAAATAAGGGAATGACAATTTCCACGATTTTTGCCATTGTCGTTGCCGGCGGATGCTATTTCCTCGGCGGATTCGGACGGCTTTTCTCGGATAAAATCGATGTGGCAGCCAATGGCTATGACTCCATAATCCCTACAATGCTTCAAGACCTTTCGGCGCCATTAATCGGTATAGTAATCGTTCTGGTGCTTTCGGCTTCAATGTCGACCCTTTCTTCGCTTGTTTTAACTTCAAGTTCCACCTTGACACTGGATTTCATAAAGGGTAAAATAATAAGAGTTATGGACGAAAAAAAGCAGCTATTAATTATGCGTCTGCTGCTGGTCATGTTTATTGCCATCTCGGTTGTTATTGCCCTTATTCAGTATAAATCGAGTGTAACCTTTATTGCCCAGCTTATGGGTATTTCCTGGGGAGCTTTGGCAGGTGCGTTTTTGGCGCCCTTCCTTTACGGATTGTACTGCAAGCGCACTACTAAGGCGGCAGTTTGGGTTAACTTTGTGTTTTCCACCGTATTTATGTTGGCAAACATATTCTATAGACCCGCGTTCCCGATCCTTTTGCAGTCGCCCATTAATTCGGGCGCATTTTGCATGATTGCGGGACTTATTATTGTGCCGGTTGTAAGCCTCTTTACAAAAGCTCCCGCCACCGAGCATATAAGCATGGCTTTTTCGTGTTATGACAAAAAATCGACTGTTAGTGCAGAGACTTCTGAAAAGTAATCCCTACATGCGACAGTCTTGATGTATTATTTGGAGGAAGTTTTTATGAAAAACTTAATGCTCGGAAACGAGGCGGTAGCCCGTGGCCTGTTTGAAGCCGGATGCAGCTTTGTATCAAGCTACCCCGGTACTCCCAGTACCGAAATTACCGAAGCTGCCGCGAAATATAAAGAAATTTACGCCGAATGGGCGCCCAATGAAAAGGTTGCGCTGGAGGCGGCTTTCGGCGCTTCACTTGCAGGCAAACGCAGCTTTTGCGGAATGAAGCACGTCGGACTAAACGTAGCGGCAGACCCGCTGTTTACCATAGCATATACCGGCGTTAACGCTGGGCTTGTTATCGGTGTTGCGGATGATCCCGGAATGCACAGCTCGCAAAACGAGCAGGATTCCCGCCACTACGCAAAGGCTTCAAAAGTACCGATGCTCGAACCCTCCGACTCGGCCGAGGCCATAGATTTTACCAAGCTTGCGTTTGATCTTTCCGAAAGTTTCGACACGCCGGTGCTATTAAAAATGTGCACAAGGGTTTCCCATTCCCAAAGCGTTGTCGAAACGGGGGAGAGGGTTGAGCATACAAAGGAATATACAAAAAATCCGCAAAAGTACATAATGATGCCCGGAAACGCTAAAAGACGTCATCCCATGGTTGAAGAACGCACATTAGCTTTGATTGAATATGCCGAAACCACGCCGCTAAACCGTATTGAGGACGCCAGCGATAAAACAATGGGTATTATAACCTCGTCAACCTCATACCAGTATGTTAAGGAGGTTTTCGGCGATAAATATCCGGTTTTAAAGCTCGGGCTTATCTGGCCGATGCCAAGTAAGCTGCTTAAGGACTTTGCGGCAAGTGTGGAAAAGGTTTTTGTTGTCGAGGAGCTTGACGGCTTTATTGAGGAGCATTGCCGCAATCTCGGAATAGATGTTAAGGGCAAGGAGCTTTTCTCCTGCATTGATGAATTAAGCCAGAATATAGTTGCTGAAAAGTTCGGCCTTGAAACACTAAAAGGCACCGCTTTGGATGAAAAGATACCTAACAGACCGCCCGTTATGTGCGCCGGCTGTCCCCACAGAGGGCTTTTCTATGTCCTTGCAAAGAACAAGGTTACCGTAATGGGCGATATCGGCTGTTACACCCTCGGTGCGGTGGCGCCCCTTTCGGCTATTGATGCGGTTATTTGTATGGGCGCTTCGATTTCGGGGCTTCACGGATTTAATAAGGCAAACGGCGGCGAAACTGACGGCAAATCGGTTGCCGTTATAGGAGACTCCACATTTATGCACTCCGGTATGACGGGGCTTGCGAATATTGTATATAATAACTCCAATTCCACTGTAATTATTCTTGATAACTCCATTACCGGCATGACCGGGCACCAGCACAACCCGACCACCGGCTACAATTTAAAAGGAGACCCGGCTGCTAAAATCAATCTGGAAGCCTTGTGCGCCGCAATGGGTATTAACAGGGTGCGTGTGGTTGACCCGTATAACCTTGCCGAATGTGAGACCGCCGTAAGGGAAGAACTGGCGGCGGACGAACCGTCGGTAATTATTGCAAGAAGACCCTGCGCCTTGCTTAAATATGTTAAGCATAATAAGCCGATTAAGGTTGCAAGAGATAAGTGCAAAAGCTGCAGAATGTGCATGAGAATAGGCTGTCCCGCCATAAGCATGAAAGAGAACAAGGCGGAAATAGACAGCACCCTTTGCACAGGCTGCGGTGTTTGTGAGCAGCTTTGTAAGTTTGATGCAATGAAGGTTCAGGAGGATTAAAGATGGAAACGAAAAACATTATGATTGTCGGTGTCGGCGGTCAGGGAAGTCTTCTGGCATCAAAACTGATTGGCAGACTGCTGCTCACAAAGGGATATGATATTAAGGTTTCCGAGGTTCACGGTATGAGCCAAAGGGGCGGAAGCGTTGTAACATACGTAAGATTCGGGGATAAGGTTTATTCTCCGATAATTGATAAGGGTCAGGCGGATTTCATTGTTTCCTTTGAACTTTTGGAGGCTGCCCGCTGGACCGAATATTTAAAGCCCGGAGGCACCATTATTACAAACACCCAGCAGATAAACCCGATGCCCGTAATCATCGGAGCGGAGGAGTATCCGCAAAATCTTGTGGAGAAAATTAAGGATTGTGGCATCAATCTTATCGCGATAGATGCTTTGAGTTTAGCCGAAAAGGCGGGTTCCGCAAAGGCTGTTAACATTGTTTTAATGGGCAGGCTTTCAAAATTCTTTGACTTCACAAGAGAAGAGTGGATAAAAGCTATCGAGGAAAGTGTGCCGCAGAAATTCTTTGAACTGAATAAGAACGCGTTTACACTTGGCGCCGAATCTTAAACTGCTTGAAGGAGAATACTGACATGAGTAAATATTATCAGCCGGAGATTGAAACTGCCTCGCCGGAGAAAATTCGCGAACTTCAAAATGAAAGATTTTTAAAACAGGTAAAGCACGTTTGGGAAAATGTTCCTTATTACCGCAAAAAAATGGAGGATAAGGGCGTTACACCCGACGATATAAAGAGTCTTGACGACCTGCATAAACTCCCCTTTTTGGAGAAAAGTGATTTAAGGGACGCATATCCGTACGGACTTCTTGCAGTGCCGCTTGAAAAATGCGTAAGAATACATTCGACATCAGGTACCACCGGAAAACGTGTGGTTGCCTTTTATACCCAAAACGACCTTGATTTGTGGGATGACTGCAACGCGCGCGCCATTGTCGCCGTTGGCGGTACTAAAGAGGACGTTTGCCATGTGGCTTACGGGTTTGGTCTGTTTACCGGCGGTTTGGGACTTAGCGGCGGCGCCCACAAGGTCGGCTGCTTAACCCTTCCGATGTCTTCCGGAAGCACCGACAGACAGCTTCAATTCATGGTTGACTTAGGCTCCACAATTCTTTGCTGCACCCCGTCATATGCTTTGTACCTTTCGGAGTCCATACAAGAAAGGGGACTGCGTGATCAAATAAAGCTTAAGGCGGGCATTTTCGGCGCGGAGGCTTGGAGTGAAAATATGCGCCGTGATATTGAAAAAGGTCTTGGTATTAAGGCTTACGACATTTACGGTCTTACCGAAATTTGCGGCCCGGGTGTTGCTTATGAATGCGAAGCGCAAACCGGAATGCATATAAACGAGGACCATTTCATCCCCGAAATAATTGACCCCGATACCGGCGAGGTTCTGCCTTTAGGTTCAAAGGGAGAGCTTGTTTTCACAACAATTACCAAAGAAGCCTTCCCGCTGATTAGGTACAGAACACGCGATATCTGCGTTCTTTCACGCGAGAAATGCTCCTGCGGCAGAACATTTATCAAAATGTCGAAGCCTATGGGCAGAAGCGATGATATGCTGATTGTAAAGGGCGTTAATGTATTCCCATCGCAAATCGAAACCGTTTTGCTTGAGCAGGGTTATCAGGCCAATTACCAGATTGTTGTTGACCGTGTCAATAACTCTGACACTCTGGAGGTTATGGTTGAAATGACCCCCGAACTTTTCTCCGACTCGTTAGGCAAAATTACCGACATGGAAAAAGAACTGGTGGCCGCGCTTAAATCAATGCTTGGCATTTATGCAAAGGTTAAGCTTGTTGCTCCCAAAACCATTCAAAGAAGCGAGGGCAAGGCCGTACGCATTATTGACAAGCGTAAAATATAAGCCTGAAGGAGAGATATTATGGCTATTAATCAGATTTCGGTTTTTCTCGAAAACCGTACCGGTCAGTTGGCGGAAATTACCCGTTTGCTTTCGGACAACAAAATCAATTTAAGGGCAATTTCGATTGCCGAAACCAAAGATTACGGCGTACTTCGCATTATTGCCGACGATTCCGAAAAGGCGACAAAGGTGCTTATTGACAATGGCAATATCTTAACCAGAACACCCGTTACGGTAGTCGCCGTTCCGGATAAACCGGCCGGTCTTTCAAGCCTTTTGGGCTTGCTTGCAAACGCCAATGTTTCGATTGAGTATATGTATTCACTCTTTACCCACCAAAACGGCAAGGCTTATATGGTCTTCCGCATTCAGGATGAGGAAAAATTCATAGAACTGCTCGAAGCCCACGGCATGGAGCCGGTAGAGGCTGAGGAACTGGGTCTTAAATAATGGAAAAAATAGCAAGCTTTAGAGTAGACCATTTAAAACTGGAGCCGGGAATCTACCTTTCCCGACTTGATAGGCATGAGGGCGTGGCGGTTACGACCTTCGACCTTCGTTTTACCGCTCCGAACAGGGAACCTGTCGTTGATATGCCGGCTCTTCACACCATTGAGCATCTCGGCGCCACCTTTCTTAGAAACTCGGAGCAGAAGGACAATATTTTGTATTTCGGTCCCATGGGCTGCAGAACCGGCTTTTATCTGCTTGTTTTGGGCGAGCAAAAACCGCAGGAAATAGCCCTCTTGATTATAAAAATGTGTGATTTTATAATCGGGTTTGAGGGGGAAATACCCGGCGCGCGGCCGGAGGAATGCGGAAACTGGCGAGAGCAGAATCTTGAAATGGCCAAATATTATGTAAGCAAGTACAAAAAGGCTATTTTAGAAAACAAAAACTTTGAGTACAAATAATATCGGTTACAGGCAGCGTTTTGCTGCCTGTATCTTTTTATACGTTATGGTTGAGTTGTAGACCTAAATATGCTATATTGGTAAAAAAGAGGGGGAGTGAAAATGCTGCAATTTATTTTCGGCAGACCCGCAAGCGGTAAAACCTATACCATACTTGAAAAATTAAACGGTTTGGCGAATAAAGGGAAAGAGTCGGTTTTGATTGTCCCCGAGCAGTTCACCTTTGAGAACGAAAGGGCGGTTTTAAAACGACTTGGTGATAAAAACGCTCTTTTGGTCAGGGTTTTAAGCTTTACCCGCCTTTTTGAGGAGATAGGGCGCGAAATCGGCGGCACCGCCGGTACGGTACTTCGCGATTCGGATAAGATTGTTTTTATGAATAGAACCTTAAAAAGCGTGGCGGGCGCGCTGCGGCTTTGGGGAAGGTATGTAGATTCCGTAAATTTCGCAAAAACCGTGCTTGATACCGTCGGCGAATTTAAGATAAACGCCGTAACTCCTGCCGAACTTAAAAATATTGCCGAGCAGATAGAAACTCCGACCCTTAAAAATAAACTTTTGGATATTGCGCTTATTTATGAAAATTATGACGCTTTCGTGGGTGAAAAATTTATTGACCCTGCCGATACCTTAACAAAGGTTTTCGAAGCCTTAAAGCAATATGAGTACTTTAAGGGCAAAACGGTGTTTTTGGACTCCTTTAAGGGCTTTACGGGACAGCAGTATAAAATAATCGAGCGGATATTATCACAGGCTGATGATGTGATAATAAGCCTTACCGATGACCGCGAAATAGGCGGAGAGTACTGCGTTTACGCCAATATCCGAAAAGCGGTAAGAAATATTGAGGCTATCGCCAAAAGCCGCGCGGTAAAAATCGCGGAGCCTATTATACTTAATCAAAGCCGCTATAATTCCAAAGCACTTTTGGCACTTGAGCGGTTGCTTGCGGGCGGTGAGTTTGAAAGGGAAACAGGGGAGAGCGCCATTACCGTTTGCAGGGCG
>JBMNVM010000091.1:0-6855 GCA_050946805.1 Acutalibacteraceae bacterium
ACCACTTGATACATCCGATAAAGGTGTTCAAGTGCAATCTTATCAAAATCTTATCAACGAGGGTTTTGAAATCCTGCAAACCCGCATTATTACTGGGTTTTCAGACTTTTTCAATTTATTCCCACTCCACCGTTGCCGGCGGCTTTGAGGTTATATCGTATGCGACTCTGGTGATTCCCTTAATCTCGTTGGTGATACGGCTGCTTGCCCTTTCAAGAACCTCATAAGGCAGCCGTGTCCATTCGGCGGTCATAAAATCATCGGTTGTAACCGCCCTTAAAACAACCGTGTATCCGTATGTTCTGGCATCCCCCATAACCCCGACCGAACAAAGGTCGGTAAGCACAGCGAAATACTGGTGGGCTATGCCGTCAAGCGCCGCGGCGGCTACCTCCTCGCAAAAGATTGCGTCGGCTTTGCGCAGCAGTTCAAGCTTTGGCTTTGTGATTTCGCCTATTACCCGCACCGCAAGCCCGGGGCCCGGAAAGGGCTGCCGCCAGACAATATTTTTCGGAATACCAAGTTCTATTCCGACCTTTCGCACTTCATCCTTAAACAAATCGCGAAGCGGTTCTACAATTCCTTCAAAGGAAATAACATCCGGCAGTCCGCCGACATTGTGATGGCTTTTAATGACTGCGGAATCTCCTTTGCCGCTTTCAATTACATCAGGATATATTGTTCCCTGCGCAAGCAGGTTTATTTTACCGAGTTTCTTTGCTTCTTGCTCAAATACACGAATAAATTCTTCACCGATTATTTTGCGCTTTTTTTCGGGTTCTCTAACACCTGCAAGCCTTGAAAGAAAACGCTCTTCGGCATTTACTCGTATAAGATTTATGCCAAACTCCCGCTTAAAGGTTTTCTCGACCATATCACCTTCGCCCAAGCGAAGCAGTCCGTGATCGACAAAAACGCAGGTAAGATTTTCTCCAATAGCCTTGTGCAAAAGTACGGCGGCCACTGCGGAATCTACACCGCCTGACAGTGCCAGCAGCACCTTTTTGCCCGCAAGCTCTTTGCGGTACTTTTCAATGGAAGTTTTTACAAAATCCTCCATTTTCCAGTCCATTTTGCAGCCGCAGACTGAAAATATAAAGTTATCAAGCATTTTTTTGCCGTACTCTGTATGTAATACCTCTGGGTGGAACTGCACGCCGTACAGCTTTTTCTCACTATCACACATAGCGGCAACAGGGCAGTTTTTTGTATGGGCAATAGCCTGAAAACCACTGGGCAAGGTTTTTATAAAATCGGTATGACTCATCCAGCAAATGCTCTCTTCCGGAACACCGTCAAACAAAGGATTGTTTTCGGTAAAAAGAATTGTTTTTCCGTATTCGCTGCCGCTCTTTGCCGAAGCTATCTCCCCGCCCGCCATGTAGGCAAGCAGCTGTGCGCCGTAGCAAATGCCGAGAATCGGTATACCTATCTTTAAAACGGCGGGATCATAGTGCGGAGAGCTTTCGTCATACACGCTGTTGGGTCCGCCGGTAAAAATTATTCCTTTGTAACCGTTTCTTTGAATTTCCGCCACCGTTATGCCGCTGTACGGTTTAATTTCGGCAAAAACCTGACTTTCACGCACCCTGCGGGCAATTAACTGGTTGTACTGACCGCCGAAATCCAAAACAAGAATTTTATCCAAAATGACTGCCTGCCTTCCGTCAAAGATTAATTTCAGTCGATTTGCCGTCAGCTCCGACAAGCAGCGGGCTGATTTTATCTAAAAACTTTGCTACCTGTTCGGGGCAGCGGCCGATATATAATTCGGGTTTTAAAAGTTCTTTTATTTCAGCTTCTGTGAGCCCAAACTCCTCTTGAGCCGCCAGACGGGAAAGCAGGTCGCATTCCTCGCCGTTTTTCATTCTTTCGGTGGCTTCCATGGAACATTTGCGAATAATTTCATGTACACGCTGACGGTCGCCGCCCTTTTTGACCGCTGCCATCATTAAATTCTCGGTGGCGATAAAGGGCAGATACTCGTTTACCGCTTTTTCGATAATTTTTTGGTTTACACGAAGTCCGTCGGTAACATTTTGTGCAAGCCGCAGTATGGCATCGGTGCACAAAAAGCCTTCGGGCATGGAAATTCGGCGGTTTGCCGAATCGTCAAGGGTACGTTCAAGCCACTGTGTCGAAGCAGTCATGGCAGCATTCAAAGCATCGGCCATCAAATACCGCGCCAAAGAGCAAATGCGCTCGCATCTCATCGGATTACGCTTGTATGCCATGGCCGAAGAGCCAATCTGGTTCTTTTCAAACGGCTCTTCTATCTGCCGGTCGTGCTGTAATAGCCTTATGTCATTAGCCATGCGGTAGCAGCTTTGCGCCACGGATGACAGCACATTCAAAATCCTGCTGTCAATCTTTCGCGGATAGGTCTGGCCGCATACGTCAAAGCACCCGTCAAAGCCGAAATCATCGGCAATCATACGGTTCATTCGGTTTATTTTTTGCGTATCGCCGCCGAACAGCTCCACAAAGCTGGCCTCGGTTCCAGTGGTGCCGCGAGAGCCCAAAAATTTAATGTTTTCAATTACAAAATCTATTTCTCTAAGGTCAAACAGTAAATCCTGCATCCAAAGGGTGGCACGCTTTCCAACCGTTACAAGCTGTGCCGGCTGGTAGTGGGTGTAGCCGAGTGTCGGCACATTCTTGTATTTTTGGGCAAATTCCGAAAGGTTCGCCAAAACGCCCAAAAGCTCTGCACGCAAATAGCGCAGAGCGTCTTTGTAAATAATAAGATCCGCATTGTCGGTTACAAAACAGCTGGTAGCCCCCAAATGGATGATTCCCGCCGCTGAAGGCGCCACCTTGCCGTAGGCGTAAACATGCGCCATTACATCATGGCGCACCTCCCGCTCGCGCCTTGCCACACACTCATAGTCAATGTCAAAAATGTGGCTTTCAAGCTCTTTTACCTGCTCTTCGGTTATCGGAAGCCCCAATTTCATTTGAGCTTTCGCAAGCGAAGTCCAAAGCCTTCGCCATGTTTGATACCTGGTATCTGGCGAAAACAGTTTCAGCATATATTCCGAAGCATAGCGGGATGACAATGGGGATTCGTATTTGTCGCTCATCTTAAAACTCCTCATTTTCTTAAAATAATGCTGTCCCTTTCGGGGCCTACCGAAACATAGGTTATCGGGCAACCAATCGCTTTTTCGATATACTCTACATACTCGCGCGCCTGTTTTGGCAGATCATTCCACCTGCGCACCTTGGAAATATCACATTTCCAGCCGTCAAAGTATTCGATTACAGGTTTAGCATTTTTAAGGGCTACGGGGAATGGGAATTTATCGGTCTTTTCGCCCTTTAAAAGATAATGGGTGCATACCGGAATCTTTTCCATATAGCTTAAAACATCAAGCTTTGTCAATGCAATTTCGGTGGCCGACTGCACCTCAACCCCGTAGCGGGTCGCCACTATGTCAATCGGCCCCACCCTTCTGGGTCTGCCGGTCTTGGCGCCGTATTCAAAGCCCTCTTTGCGAAGCTGCTCGGCCTCGTCGCCAAACATTTCGCATACAAAGGGGCCTTCCCCTACACAGGTCGAATAGGCCTTTACAACACCGATTATATTATCTATTTTGGCGGATGGCAACCCCGAACCTACCGGGGCATAAGCCGCTAAAGTGTTGGAGGAGGTGGTATACGGGTAAATTCCGTAATCAAGGTCGCGAAGGGAGCCGAGCTGGGCTTCGAAAAGTATGTTTTTGCCGCTTTCTTGTGCTTCTTTCAAAAACTCGCCCGTATCGCAGACAAAGGGCTTGATTTTTTCGCAAAAATCGTCTATCCACTTCTCAAGCAAAGCCATGGTGTACGGTTTTGCGCCGTACACCTTCTCTATGGTCAGATTTTTCCATTCCAGCAAATCAGACAGATGAGCCTTTAATTCCTCCGGATAGAAAAGCTCCCCCGCAAGAATGGTTTTTTTCTGATATTTATCCGAATAAAAGGGGGCTATACCCTGTTTTGTGGAACCGTATTTTTTATCTTTCAGCCGCTCCTCCTCAAGCATATCCAAATCACGATGCCACGGAAGCAGCAAGGAGGCACGGTCGCTGATTTTAAGATTATCGGGAGTAATGGGCACACCCTTTTTTGTAACTTCGTTCATTTCGGTTATAAGGTTTTCCGGGTCAAGCGCAACACCGTTTCCCAAGACATTTACGGTGTTTTTTCTGAAAATGCCGGAGGGCAGCAAATGAAGAGCGAATTTCCCGTATTCGTTGATTACGGTATGACCGGCATTGCCGCCGCCTTGAAAACGGACAACAACATCATAATTTTCGGTAAGCAGGTCAACCATTCTGCCCTTGCCTTCGTCGCCCCAGTTAATTCCAACTATCGCACAGTTTGCCATTATATTCCCTCCGTCAAGCATGCTCTTTCAAGCGTCTCATAATCTCCTGATATGCAGCTTCAACCCCGCCGAGATCGCGGCGGAATCTGTCCTTATCGAGCTTTTCTCCGGTTTTACTGTCCCAAAGCCTGCAGGTGTCCGGACTTATCTCATCAGCAAGAACGATGCTGCCTTCCGAAGTTTTTCCGAATTCCAGCTTGAAATCAACAAGGGTAACTCCGCATTCTTTCCATAAATCCTTTAAACGCTCGTTAACCATAAAGGAATAATTTTTGATTTTTTCAATCTCTTCCCTTGTGGCCAGCTTCAAAGCAATCGCGTGGTAATCGTTGATAAGCGGATCACCAAGCTCATCGTTTTTATATGAAAATTCAATGGTCGGCTCTTCAAAGACGATTCCCTCCTCCACGCCATAGCGCTTTGAAAAAGAACCGGCGGAAATATTGCGGACAATTACTTCAAGAGGTATTATGGATACCTTTTTCACCAGCGTTTCACGCTCGGACAGCTCCTTTACAAAGTGTGTGGGAATTCCAAAGTTTTCAAGGTACTGCATAAGTCGGTTGGTCATTATATTGTTAATGATACCCTTGCCCATTATGGTACCTTTTTTAAGTCCGTTGAATGCCGTAGCATCATCCTTGTAGGAAACGACTAAAAGCTCCGGATTATCGGTAGCAAAAACCTTTTTTGCCTTCCCTTCGTAAAGCTGCTCTTTTTTTATCATATCCATATACCCCCGTTTTTTAACTTCGGTTAAAATTTCAAGCAAAAAAGAAGACAACAGCCCTTTAATGTTAAACATTAAAGACGCCATTGCCTTCAAAAAAGCCGAATTCTGTTTTAAGCAAAGGGTGCAATATTCCGAGTTTAAACTCATAAGACACCATTGCCTTTACCAAAACAGTATACTCTATTTTTTGCTATTTGTCAACGGGTAAGCAGAATATTTTGTTTTCTTTTTGGCAAACTTTCAAGCGCCGACAGCATATGAAAATATCCATTATTTTCCGCTGTCGCCATAGTTTGAAAGGACACGGGCGGAGGGGTCATCGACATTGCAGCCCTCCCATGATTTGTTTGGCATCCAGAAGTCGACAATCATCTCACCCTGACCCGGGTAGTATTTTTCGAAAATATCTCGGTACAAAAGCGATTCCTTTGTAAACGGCCTTGCATGGGAATATTTCTTTACACCCTCTTCAAATTCTTTGTCGGTATACTGCCGTTCGGCGTACTCCTTTAGATAATCCACCATGGAGTGCCCCACCGCATCCGAAAAAGCGGCCTTTTCGCGCCAGAGGATTTCATCCGGCAGGTACCCGCCCTTTTCGAAGGCGTGGCGAAGCAGATATTTCCCCTTGCCGTATTTATTAAGCTTGATTTCGGGATTTATGCTCATAACATACTTTACAAAATCAATATCTCCAAACGGCACCCTTGCCTCAAGCGAGTTTACCGATATGCATCGGTCGGCACGAAGCACGTCGTACATGTGAAGTTCCCGAATCCGTTTTGCCGATTCCTTTTGGAACTCCGCCGCCGACGGCGCAAAATCGGTGTATTTATATCCGAACAGCTCGTCGGATATTTCGCCGGTTAATAGCACGCGAATGTCGGTCTGTTCGTGAATAGCCTTGCAGATAAGATACATGCCGATAGAAGCGCGGATGGTAGTAATATCAAACGTGGCAAGCAATTCAATAACTCTTTCAAGGGAGGCTATAACGTCTTGAGGAGTCATGTAAATCTCTGTGTGATCGCTTCCGATATAATCGGCAACCTGTTTTGCGTATTTAAGGTCAATGGCATCCTCGCTCATGCCTATCGCAAAGGTTTTTATGGGTGTGCTGCTCTTTTTTGCCGCTATGGCGCAGACCAGTGAGGAGTCCAGTCCGCCCGAGAGTAAAAACCCGACCTTTGCATCGGCAACAAGGCGCTTTTCAACCCCCAAAACCAGTTTGTCGTGTATCTTTTTGCAGGCAGTTTCAAGATCATCGTCCGACACCTTATCCACCCTTGCAATATCGCAGTAGCATACAAACTTTCCGTCTTTATAGTAGTGTCCGGGCGGGAAAGGCATTATTTTGTCGGCAAGTGGGACAAGGTTTTTAGGTTCGCTTGCGAAAATTATCGTGCCGACCTTATCATAGCCGTAATACAAGGGACGAATACCGATAGGATCCCTTGCCGCTATGAATTCACCGGTTTTGCCGTCATAGATAATTAAGGCAAATTCGGCATCGAACATTTTAAACATATCGGTACCGTACTCGAAGTACAAGGGAAGTATTATCTCGCAGTCGGAATCGCTTTTAAAGGTGTAGCCCTTGCGTTTGAGGATTTCTCTTTGCTTTTCAAAGCCGTATAATTCGCCGTTGCAGACAACATAACTGCCGTCAAGCTCGAAGGGCTGCATCCCCGAAGGGGTAAGCCCCATAATCGCAAGGCGTTGAAAGCCGAGTAGCCCATTGCCGGTATCT
>JBMNVM010000092.1:0-6742 GCA_050946805.1 Acutalibacteraceae bacterium
AGACTTTACAATATCAAGCATGAAAAAACCCCCGACAAATATTAGTATATTTAATTATAAAAGGGTTGTTAGATTTTAACAACCCTTTTTTATTAATTATTGACCAATTCTTTGTAAAGCCCTATATAAGAGTTTGAGGAATTGTTCCAGCTGTTGTCGCATTTCATAGCGCGCTCACGCAGAATTGCCCAGCCCTGCTGATCTTCATAGCCGGCAAGCGCCCTCCAAACCGAATTCAGCATATCATGCGCATTGTAGGTTTTAAAGGTAAAACCGTTGCCCTTGCCGTCGCCGCTGTCCGAAACGGTGTCGCAAAGGCCGCCGGTTTCCCGCACAATCGGTATGGTGCCGTATCTGAGCGCCACCATTTGCGCCAAGCCGCAGGGCTCGCTTTGACTGGGCATTAGGAAAATATCGGCGCCGGCATAAATCTTATGCGCCATTGTCGGGTCAAATCCGAGCCGCAGACCTACCTTGTGCGGATATTTGCCGGCCATAAGCCCTAAAAACTCCTCATACTCCTTATCGCCGGAGCCTATAATCACAAACTGCAGGTCGGCTCGCATCATATCCTCGAACACATGCCTTACAAGGTCAATGCCCTTGTGCCCTACAAGCCTTGTTACCATGCCGATTATCGGCACATCCTCCCTAACCGGGAGATTCATCTCCTTTTGCAGCTTGCTTTTGTTATAAGCCTTGCCGCATATATCTTCCACACTGTAATTTTTGTAAATTAAAGTGTCGGTTTCGGGATTGTAGATATCATGATCAATGCCGTTTAATATACCGGTCAGCTTAAATGTAAAATTACTCAAAATCCTGTCAAGCCCGTGCGAATAGTATGGATAAAGAATTTCCTTCGAATATGTTTTGGATACAGTGGTTATTTTGTCGGAACACTGTATCGCGCTTTTCATAAAGTTAATGCAGTTGTCATAATCAAGTAGGCTCTCACACTCTTCGGGCAGACCCAACACGTCGCCAAGCAGCTCCCGGCCGTACCTTCCCTGATACTGAATATTGTGAATTGTAAATACGGTTTTAATTCGGGAATAAGCTTCTTTCTCTCGGTAGAAAACATTCAAATACAAGGGTATTAATGCCGTTTGCCAGTCGTTGCAATGAATAATATCCGGAGTAAATCCTAAGTGCGGTATAATTTCAAGGACTGCCCTTGAAAAAAATACAAAACGCTCGGCATCGTCGTACTGGCCGTACATGCCGTCACGCTTGAAATAATACTGATTATCGAGAAGATAATAAATCACACCGTCAACATTTGCTTTAAATATCCCGCAGTACTGCTGTCTCCACGCGACCGGTACGATTATACTTTTTAAAAAGGTCATTTTTCCCCGCAAATTATTTGGAATGCTTGAATAAAGAGGCATAACCACACGGCAGCCTATAAACCGTTTTCGTAAAGCCTTCGGAAGCGCACCGGCAACATCTGCAAGACCGCCGGACATCGCGAAAGGATACGCTTCGCTTACGGCAAACAAAATTTTCATTTTACTCTCCTTAAAACATTTAAGTTTTAGCAATATAAAACTGGGTATCAGATGATGCCTTCATCACACTGTTCGGTGCGATTACCGCGTTTTTATCGGTTATTACATTTTGAATCTTCGCACCGCTTCGTACATTAGAATCCGGCATTAAAATACAGTTCTCCACAACCGCGCCCTTTTCGACCTTTACATTGGGAAACAAAATACTGTTTCTTACAATTCCGTCAATAACACAGCCGTTGCCTATAAAGCAGTTTTTAACATCCGACTCAATCCCGTAGCGCGTTGGTGTTTCATCGCGGTTTTTCTTGTATATCGGGCGTTCGGGATTAAAAAGCTGACGGCGGACATCCTGATTTAACAGCGCCATGCTTGCCTGATAATAGGTGTCCATCCCGTTCATCAAAATAACAAAATCGCTGTGATTAAAGCCCATTATTTTAAGCTCGTTTACCTTGTTTGCCAAAATATCGCGGTTAAAGCTTGTCAGATTGTTATCACAAGCCCCTACAATCAGGACAAAGAGCAGTTTTCGCGAAATTATGGTAATTCCGATACCGTAATCAAGCTCCTGATTAGAGGTGGTTTCCAATTCAATTCTGGTTACGCGCCCGTCCTTATCAAAGGTGAATACCATGGAATCCTCGCGGTTTGCCGGCAATACCCCTTTGTGGTAAACAACCGTAATATCCGCTCCCGTTTCGGCATGCTTATTCACAGCCGCGCCGATATCTATATTGCCGAGTATATCCGATGCGCAAAGCACTATATATTCGCTGCCGCAGCGTTTTATAAATTCGGTGGCGATTTTCAGCGCATCTATCGTACCTTTAAAATCTTTTCCGTCAGGCCTGTCGGGACTTAAAATCCTAAGTCCGCCGTTTTTTCTATCCAGTCCCCAGTGGGTACCGTTTCCCACATAATCAATCAGTGAAGTGTTGTTGTGGGTTGTGATAATCCCCACATTTGTAATTCCCGCGTTTGAAAGGTTGGAAAGTGTAAAATCTATAAGACGATACCGCGCCCCAAACGGAACAGATGCCATAGGGCGCTTTTCGGTTAATTCCTTTAAAAGATTGTCGTTTGAATTTGCAAAAACCAGACCGGAAGCTAACGATGTCCTCATATTTTCTCCCCCTCTCCAACATTTTCCGTTATCATTTTCTTAGGTACGATTACCGCCGATTTCCCGACTGTCAGATTGGCTCCCAAAACGGTTATTCCCCAATCATCACCGCCCGCAGACGCAGGGTCGGCACCGATGCTTGCGTTTTCGCCAACCGTAACATTTTCCGCAACAATCGCGTAACGGACATTTGCACCCTTACTTATAACCGCTCCCGACATTACAAGCGAATATTCCACCCGTGCGCCCTCTTCGACAATCACATTCTCAAAAAGAACCGAATACTCAAGCGAGCCGTAAATTTCGCAGCCATCGGTAACAAGCGAATTTTCCACCCTTGCGGTATTTGCCACATACTGCGGCGGTCGCGCGGTGTCCCTTGAATATATTTTCCAACTCTCGTCATTAAGATTGAAGTTCAGCTTCGGATTTAAAAGGTCAAGATTCGCATCCCACAAGGATTCTACCGTTCCGATATCCTTCCAGTAACCGTTAAAACGGTAAACCTTCATTTTTTCTCCCGCTTTTAACATCTTCGGTATTATATCTTTCCCGAAATCGTTGGAGGAATCAGGGTCTGCATCATCCTCGGCCAGATATTTTTTTAGTGTATCGTAATTAAATACATATATCCCCATGGAAGCGAGATTGCTTTTCGGCTGCTTCGGCTTTTCCTCAAACTCAGATATTGTGCCGTCATCTGTGGTATTAATAATCCCAAAACGCGAGGCTTCGTCCATATTCACCTCACTTACCGCTATCGTGCAGGCGGCGCCGTCATTGATATGCTGATTTATCATTTTCGAATAGTCCATTTTATATACATGGTCGCCCGAAAGAACTAAAACGTACTGAGGACTGTATCTTTCGATAAATTCAAGGTTCTGGTATACGGCGTTGGCGGTACCCTTGTACCAGTCGCCGCCGTTTTGCCCCTGATAGGGCGGCAATATATGAACTCCTCCGTCGCTGCGGTCAAGATCCCACGGCTTGCCCGAACCTATATAATCGTTAAGCTCCAGCGGCTTATACTGGGTTAAAATACCAACGGTATCAATACCGGAATTAGAACAGTTAGAAAGCGGAAAATCAATTATTCGGTATTTCCCACCGAACGGAACAGCGGGCTTTGCGATATTGCTGGTCAAAACTCCAAGCCTGCTGCCCTGACCTCCGGCAAGCAACATTGCAACTACTTTTTTGCTTTTTAAATACAACTACAACACTCCCGAATTGACAGGAAAACCTGCCGTTTTAAACCATTACATTTTCTTATCATATTATGCGTTTTAGGAAAAAATTACTGTATCTTCATCCCTCTTCAGATAATTTTAAAAAACTTACCGACATTGCCGGAATATCAATAGAGGCAGACTGTGCGTAGCCATGCATGGGAATGTTTTCCGTGGTGTAAGTGGCATGTGTTTCGCTTTTTCCGCCGAATGTTTTATCGTCGCTGCAGAATATTCTGCAGTATACTCCACTATAAGGTACGCCTATTCTATAGTCTGTACGGCAATGCGGCATAAAATTACAAACCGCAATAATTTCCTCGCCTTTTTTGTTTATCCGCCTGAAAGCAATAACACATTGGTTATTGTCATCGTTGGATATCCAGCTGAATCCTTCCCATGAATAGTCAATCTCGTAAAGCTCCGAGTGATTTATATAAAACATATTAAGCTGCTGCATAAAGTACTGCATTTTACGGTGTGTTTCGAAATCCAACAGCAACCAGTCAAGCTGCTTTTTATAGTCCCACTCTATAAACTGGGCAAATTCCTGCCCCATAAATAACAGCTTTTTACCCGGATGAGCCATCATATATGAGTAAAAGGCGCGAAGCGACGTGAACTTCTCGTCATACTCCGCGGGAATTTTTTCAATCATGGAACGCTTTCCGTGAACCACCTCGTCATGCGAGATCGGCAGCACAAAATTTTCGGAAAAGGCGTAAAAAATAGAAAAGGTAAGGTTGCGGTGATGATTTTTGCGGTCATGCGGCTTTGTAGATATATACCGCAACATGTCATTCATCCAACCCATATTCCATTTAAAGTTGAAACCCAGCCCCCCGTCATAAGGCGGTTTTGTAACCATCGGCCATGCGGTGGACTCCTCCGCTATCATAAGAGTATGCGGGTCGGCCGCAAAGGCGGCAGTGTTGACCTCACGCAGAAACTGTACCGCCTCAAGATACTCGTTTCCCCCGTTTATGTTCGGGAACCATTCACCCTCGCTTCGGTTGTAGTCAAGATAAAGCATTGAAGCAACGGCATCCACACGCAGCCCGTCCACATGAAACTCCTTTAGCCAAAAAACGGCACTGGAAAGCAAAAAGCTTTTTACCTGCGGCTTCCCGTAGTCGAAAACGGCCGTACCCCACTCTCGGTGCTCGCCTCGCCAACTCTCAGGATCCTCATAGCAGGCAGTGCCGTCAAAGCGGTAAAGCCCGTGTTCATCCTTCGGGAAATGCGCCGGCACCCAGTCAAGAATAACGCCGATGTTGTTGCTATGCATAATGTCTACAAATTTCTTGAAATCCTCCGGCGTACCGTAGCGCGAGGTGGGAGCAAAATAGCCGGTTACCTGATATCCCCACGAACCGTCATACGGATATTCGGCAATCGGCATTAACTCAACATGGGTATATCCCATATTTTTAACATATGCCGAAAGCTCGTTTGCAAGCGTAACGTAATTATATGGATTTCCATCCGCATAGGTTTTCCACGAACCGCAATGTATTTCATAAATATTTACGGGTGAAGCGTATATATTCTTTTGCTTTTTAGCTTCCATCCATTCATTGTCCTGCCAGACGTAGCAGTCCGAATAAACCTTTGAAGCGTTGCCGGGTGCGGTTTCGTAATGTCTGGCATACGGGTCGGACTTAAAAACCACCCTGCCGTCCGGCTGCTTTACGGCGTATTTGTATATCGCGTAGCAGCCAATACCCTTAATTTCGGTCTGCCATACGCCGAAACCGATATTTTCCATCGGATTGCGACTCAAGTCCCAACCGTTGAAATCGCCTACCACCGAAACCTCCAAGGCGGCCGGCGCCCAAACTCGAAAGGTTACCGTATCCCCGTTTATGAATGAACCGAAAAGCTCGTAAGCGTCAGAAATTACTCCTTGGCCGAAATTTTCAAGTTTTTCCTGCATTGAAATACTCCTTAAAAATGTGAGATTTGATAAATACCTTTTTATTAGTAGTATACCAATTTTAAGCGGCATTTTTAAGGTAATTTTGTCTAAGATTTGTGATTAACTTTTAAAAGATTTAGACAAAGTTTGTTGAAAATGTACAATTTTGAATTTTTTTCGTCATGAGCAAAGTATTATCTACAAAAAAACCGCCGCAATAAAAATTGCGGCAGTTTTTTCTGTTACGCTGCTGTATTAAAGTTCCTTTATTTTCTTTACCTTTAATCTCTTTAAAGCGTAGTTGTTTTTATCCACTTTGAGGGTCTTAATGAATTTATCGATTTCTTTGTCAAATTCTTCGTCTGCAATCAAATGTCTGACAATCGGGTCAAGGTTTTCCATATAATACTTGTCGGACTTCAAATCACGCTTTACAACAAGCAAGCAGCCCGAACCGTCCTCCATCTCATATACCTTGGCCTGATCCACGGGATAGTCCTTGAACTTGTCAAAGTATTCCGATTCGTAAACAGTGTCTTTGGCACCGAAAACATTTGCGTGCGAGTATTTCGGCTTGGTTTCGGAGGAATCTTTGTCATCATCATGGTCATGCTCTTCAGCAGAGGTATTGAACTCATGGTAAGCCTGGTCAAAGGTTTTCTGGCCTTCGTTAATTAATTTGGCGTTTTCTTCCATCAACTGCTTGCGGGCGGTTTTCTGGTCGTCAGTAAGCTGGTCATAGGAAGACTGCAAAATTTCAACCAGTATAAACTTCTCCAAAGTGGTGCTGGTCACCTTGTCCGAGGCAATTTCCTTAGAGCCGCCTTCTCCATAAAGGTGCAGAAAATAATTTTCGGCGTAATGGCTGTCCTCGGTATACTGTCTGTAAGTGGTCTCGCTAACGCCGTTAGGCTCAAAATAGTCTTGGTAGCCGTAATCTGACCAGTAGTAT
>JBMNVM010000093.1:0-6706 GCA_050946805.1 Acutalibacteraceae bacterium
CTATTTATGGTTACCCTTTTGGGCGCTATTCCGCTGGGGCTTATTATCTCCTTCGGCTCCATGTCGAAAATAAAGCCGCTTAGTGCGCTTGTTAAGGTAATCGTGTGGATTGTACGCGGCTCGCCGCTTATGATTCAGCTGCTGATTATATACTTTTTCCCCGGTCTTGTTTTTAAAAACAACTTCTGGGGCAACGGAGAAGAGGGCAGATTTCTGGCTGCGACGGTGGCCTTTATCATAAATTATGCCTGCTATTTTTCGGAAATATACCGCGGCGGCATACAATCTGTTCCCAAAGGCCAGCAGGAAGCCGGGCAGGTATTAGGCCTTTCAAAGTCCCAGATTTTCTTTAAGGTTACCCTTTTGCAGATGATAAAAAGAATTGTGCCGCCCATGAGCAACGAAATTATTACCCTGGTGAAAGACACCTCACTTGCCAGGATTATCGCCCTGCAGGAGGTAATTTGGGCGGGTCAGGCGTTTATGAAGGGCTCGCAGGGTATTGCGGGGCAGATTTGGCCGCTCTTCTTTACCGCCGTTTACTATCTTGTATTTAACGGACTTCTCACCCTGCTTTTCGGAGCGATCGAAAAGAAGCTCGGATACTTTAAGGTTTAAGGAAAGGAAGGTTCATAATGCCAGTTTTAGAAGTGAATAATCTTAAAAAAAGCTTTGGCAAAACACCGGTTTTAAAGGGACTTTCCTTTTCACTTGAAAAGGGTGAGGTTTTGTCCATCATCGGCTCCTCGGGCAGCGGAAAAACCACCTTACTTCGCTGTCTTAATTTTCTTGAGTTTGCGGACGAGGGCACAATTTCGGTAAACGGGGAAAAGATTTTTGATGCTTCAAATGTTAAGCAACTTAATGAAAACGAAATCAGAAAAAACCGCCTGCATTTCGGGCTGGTTTTTCAGTCCTTTAACCTTTTCCCGCAGTACAGCGTTCTTAAAAACATCACTTTGGCGCCGACACTTTTGAAAATAGATACTCCCGAAAATATCGAGCAAAAGGCTAAAGCTTTGATAAGCCGTGTGGGGCTTGCCGATAAAATAGACTTTTTCCCCTGCCAGCTTTCGGGCGGTCAGCAGCAGCGTGTCGCCATCGCGCGGGCGCTGGCATTAAGCCCCGATATTCTCTGCTTTGACGAGCCGACCTCCGCCCTTGATCCGGAGCTTACGGGTGAAGTTTTGCGAGTAATCCGTGACCTAAAAAGCTCGGACAGCACAATGATAGTCGTAACCCATGAAATGGAGTTTGCCCGCAATATTTCGGACAAGGTAATATTTATGGCCGACGGAGTAATTGAGGAATACGGCACCCCCGAACAGGTATTTTTAAACCCGAAATCCGAGAAAACCCGCAGCTTCCTTACCAAAAATCTTGAGGCGGTGTAGGTTATGCTAAGTAAAAAATCAAACGAAGAACTGATAAATGCGCTTTTTGAGCTTATAGCATCTATCGATACTCCGGAAGACTGCCGCGATCTTTTTGACGATATGTGCACGAAAACCGAAATTGAACAGATGGCGCAAAGGATTTACGCCGCAAAGCTTTTAATGAAGGGCTACACCTATCAGCAGGTAACCGAAAGGTGCGATATTTCATCCGCGACCTTAAGCCGTGTATCCCGTTGTGTTCAGTACGGAAAGGGTTATTCACGGTTTTTAAAACCCGCCGATTAATATTTATTTGTATTATCCCTTGAAATGTGGAAAAAATGTGCTAAAATAGTTATGTTGATCGATTTTAGTACATAAAGGAGTCCGTACAATGGAGAAAAAAGTTTTAGTAGAAGTTTCGGCACGTCATGTCCACCTTTCACAAGAGGATCTTGAAACCCTCTTCGGCGCGGGATATCAGTTAACCCCTAAAAAAGATCTTTCCCAGCCGGGTCAATACGCCTGCGAAGAAAAGGTTACGGTAGTAGGCGAAAAATCCTCTTTGAAGGCATCTATATTAGGCCCTGTCCGCTCATCCACACAGGTTGAGCTGTCCTTGACCGACGCGCGCACAATCGGAGTTACCGCTCCCATAAGAGAGTCGGGGGACATAGAAGGCTCGGGTGCCTGCAAAATAATAGGACCTAAAGGCGAGATAGAAATCAAGGAAGGCGTAATTGCTGCCAAGCGCCATATTCACATGACCAAGGCCGATGCTGAAAAGTACGGAATTACGGACAAGCAGATTGTTAGCGTAAAAATCCAAAGCGAGGGCAGATCACTCATATTCGGCGATGTTGTTGCCCGCGTGAGCGATAGTTTCTCCTTAGCAATGCACATTGATACAGACGAGGCCAACGCCGCCTTTGTTTCATGTACCTGCTACGGTGAAATACTTGATTAACCCTAATTTGGGATTATATCTGCACATTCCGTTTTGCCTGTCCAAATGTGCCTACTGTGATTTTTATTCGGTAATTCCAAATGAGGAACTGCTGAATAACTACACCAAAGCACTAATAAGAGAAATAAAGCAATGGGGCGGAAAAATCAACCGTCCCATTGCTACTATTTATTTAGGTGGCGGCACTCCGTCGCTTTTAAAGCATAGGCTTAGCGAAATTATCGGTAGCGTTAAATCCTACTTTAAGGTTTTAAGCAATGCCGAAATAACCCTTGAGATGAACCCGTCAGGCGATATTGAAGAAATGCTTTTCTTTGCCGAAGCGGCAGGGGTAAACCGACTTTCCATCGGCGCGCAAAGTGGAATAGACAAAGAGCTTTTACTGCTTGGCAGAAGACATTCGGCAAAAGATACCGTAAATGCCGTAAATCTTGCAAGAAAAGCGGGATTTGATAATATCTCCCTTGATATAATGCTGGGGCTGCCCTACTCTACTGCCGATACGCTTAATGAAAGTCTTGAATTTATATATTCTCTTGATCCCGAACACATTTCGGCGTATATTTTAAAAATCGAGGAGAATACCCCTCTTTATAAACGTAAAAACGAGATTAGTTTTCCGGATGATGACCGAATTTCCGACCAGTATCTTCAAATGTGCGCCTTTTTGGAAAGCCGCGGCTATATCCACTACGAAATATCCAACTTTTCAAAAGAAGGCTATGAAAGCCGCCACAACCTTAAATACTGGAATCTTGACCCGTATCTCGGAATCGGGCCGTCCGCCCATTCGTTTTTGGACGGAAAACGGTTTTTTTACAAGAAAAACCTTCCTAAATTCATAGAAGGCGAACCGGTTGAGTTTGACTGTTACGGCGGGCAGGCAGAGGAGTTTATAATGTTAAAGCTTCGCACTTTAGGCGGGATAGATCCGATGGAATTTGAAAGCTGTTACGGCAAACCGCTTGGCGACCGCTTTTATGAACAAAGCCTGATTTTTGAAAAGCATGGGCTTATGTCCCATGATAATGGCCGCTATTTTTTAACCGACAAAGGCATGCTTTTATCCAACAGTATTATTTCGAAGATTTTGGAGTGTTTAGTTTGAAAACTCTGAGAATCCATTTGATTCGCCACGGTGCCACGGATGCCAATAAATTCGGGCAGTATGTAGGTAGCAGAACCGATATACCCATATCCCCCGAAGGCTTAAAGCAGCTGCGGGAATTGGCCGAAACCATTGAATACCCGAGGATTGACACCTTGTATTCAAGTCCTATGCTTCGCTGCCGCCAGACCGCGGCGGTGCTTTTCCCCGAAACCGAAATTACGGTTATTGATGATCTGCGGGAGTACGATTTTGGCGAATTTGAAGGCAAAACCGCGGCCGAACTTGAAAATAATCAGTATTTCCTTGAGTGGGCGGCAGGTAAAAGAACCGCCCCGCCCGGAGGGGAAGACAACCTTGATTTTACAAAAAGGCTTTGCCTCGGGCTTAACCAGATTGTGCATGACATGACCGAAAGGGGCAGTAAAAGCGCCGGAGTTATCATGCACGGCGGCGCCATTATGATGCTGCTTGCCGCCTGTGCGGTGCCACGGCACAAGCCGGTCGAATGGATGGCCGACCCCGGCAGAGGTTATACGCTGCTTATCACCCCGTCGCTCTATCACAAAAGCGGCATTGTTGAGGCCATAGGCATTATTTGACATGGTCTAAAGCTTATGGTAAAATAAAATGCAACTTTCTCGCTTTTCCGGCCTGCCGCTGCGTACAGGTTTGCCAAAGTGCAAAAACAACCTGCAAAATTCCCGCAAAGCCGGTAATATTTTAAACATTAATCCTTTTCGGTATTAATCTATAAAAAATTCCTGCAGGAGGAATAAAAATGCTTGATATAAAATTTATTTGCGAAAATCCGGAGCTTGTAAAGGAGAATATCAAAAAGAAGTTTAAAGAGCACAAGCTGCCGTTGGTGGATGAGGTTATCTCGCTTTACAATGAAAAATGCAAGGTAAACACAAGGGCCAACGAGCTTCGGGCGAACCGCAACAAAATAAGTAAACAGATCGGAATGTTAATGGCAAAGGGTCAGCGCGAACAGGCTGAAGAGATGAAAAAGCTTGTAAGTGAGCAGGCCGAAGAGCTTAAAAGCTTGGAAGAAAAAGAAGCCGTACTTGAAAAGAGCGTTCTTGATATTCAAATGAAAATCCCGAATATTGTGGACGAAAGTGTTCCTGTGGGAAAGGACGACAGTGAAAATGTCGAGGTTGAGCGGTTTGGCGAGCCTTTAGTGCCGGATTTTGAAATTCCGTATCATACAGACATTATGCAGATGTTTGACGGCATTGACAAGGAATCGGCCGGCAGGGTTGCGGGCGAGGGCTTTTACTATTTAATGGGTGATATTGCCCGTCTTCACTCGGCTGTTATTTCATACGCCCGCGACTTTATGATTGACAAGGGATTTACTTACTGCATCCCGCCCTTCATGATCAGAAGCAACGTGGTTGCGGGGGTCATGAGCTTTGAGGAAATGGATGCCATGATGTATAAGATTGAGGGTGAGGACCTTTACCTTATCGGCACTTCGGAACATTCGATGATTGGTAAATTTATAGACACCATCACTCCCGAAGAAAAGCTGCCCCTTACCCTTACAAGCTATTCCCCTTGTTTCCGCAAGGAAAAGGGCGCCCACGGCATTGAGGAACGCGGCGTTTACAGAATCCACCAGTTTGAAAAACAGGAAATGATAGTAATCTGCAAGCCCGAGGAAAGCATGGACTGGTTTCATAAAATGTGGAGCTATTCGGTTGAGCTTTTCAGAAACTTAAATATTCCTGTAAGAACACTTGAATGCTGCACCGGCGACCTTGCCGATTTGAAGGTGAAGTCTTACGATGTCGAGGCATGGAGCCCGAAGCAGCAAAAGTATTTCGAGGTCTGCTCCTGCTCCAACTTGGGAGATGCGCAGGCAAGGCGTTTAGGAATAAGGGTTAAGGGCAGCGACGGTAAAAAATATCTTGCCCACACTCTTAACAATACGGTTGTAGCGCCGCCTCGTATGCTTATAGCCTTCCTGGAAAACAATCTGCGTTTTGATGGCGAGAAATACAGCGTTGATATCCCCGTCGCCCTTCGTCCCTACATGGGCGGCAAAGAAAAAATCGAAAGTAAATAAAACTTCTTTTGACGTTTACACTTTCCAAATTTCTAAATATACATTTTAAAACCTCCTGCGAAGCTTCGCAGGAGGCTTTTTGTTATAACTGTAGTTTGTTATTGAAACAGCGGTTACATAAAACTTACATTGTTTAGTGCGAGGTTATTTTGCCCTCCAGTTATCCATGTAGCATACATCAGGGGTATTATCCGTCCAGCCTATCGAATATGCCGTATATTCCCCGATTTGATTCTCTCGCAGCACGGATGTCGAGCAGAGCATTACATCCTTAGGGTATTTCTTTTCGGCAATCGCTTTTCTTTTTTCATTGTTGTAATAATCCTCGGCGCCGAACAAATGCAGTATTTCGTGTAGGAATATTACTGAATTTGCCGAATAAATCTTATATAGCCCAGGAGTATTTAAATGGTCGATATAAATAACGCAGTGCTCCACCTCTGTTGAACGGCCGGGAGAATTAAAGCATATTGTGTACGGTATGCCCTTTTTATTGAACAGGGTTATGTATATAACATCGTTCCCGTTGTTTCTCTCTCTCATTTTTTTATGCATATACCAGTCTGACTCATACCCGATTTGTGTTGCCGCCTGCATTAAAGCATCCTTAGTGGCGCCCGTTTCAAGAAGATTTTGAGTAACCTTTCCGTTATATTTTAACGGCCGGTTATTATTATCGGTTCGGTATATTTTAAGGGTTAAGTTAAGCACAATATCCCATTCCAAAGCCCGCCACTCCAAAAACTCAAGCGCAGGGACGATTTGAGAATCCACAACCTTGCCGATAGTATAATCATCCCACACGGATTCATCATCATCCATAAAAAACACCGCCACATCCACATCTCCGCTAAGCGTCCGGCAGTTGCCCACGTTATAGGCCGGTCTTGTGGGGTCGTTTTCCAGGGTGATTTCATCCGGGTCGTACTCGAATCCCGCATCATCGCTTGGTTGCTCGCTTTCATCGCTTTGGGTATTGGTAACCGTCGCTTCATAGTTGTTGAGAGTACCCTCGTTACTGCTGGTTTGAGCCGATGATGAAACATTGCTTAAAACGGAGCTTACAATGCTGCTGGTAATTGATATATCCGAATTTTCGCTCGATACTACCTCAATAGTATCCTTGACGATTCCATATTTGCTGCCGGAGGCACATATTAATACTATTAAGAAAACAA
>JBMNVM010000094.1:0-6676 GCA_050946805.1 Acutalibacteraceae bacterium
TCGCAAACCAACAAAAAAGGTGATTCAGGCAAAGCCGCGGCCGAAGATAACGCCGTTACCCCCGTCGCACAATGGGACGAAATAATGGCGTTAATACGCGCGGAATGTCCCCTGCTTTTTGGGGTACTTAACGATTCGGCGGCTTACATTAAAGGAAACTATTTGTTGATAGATGCAAAGAACGACCAGTTCCGTTCTTTGATTAACAGCGGAAACCCGCTTTATAAAGATGCCATCCGCAAGGCGGTGCGACAAGTACTTGGAGTAACATACAGACTCGGACCCTACAAAAAGCAGACCGTAAGTCCGAGCGAGGACCCATTAGCCGCTTTCGCGGAAAAACTAAAGCAATTTGAAATCAACTGAACAAAGGAGAATTTGGTATGAAAGTAAGATTACCCAATTCAGGCGGCCCTTCGAATATGAACCAAATGCTCAAGCAGGCTCAAAAAATGCAGGAAAGCATTGCTGCTTTGCAGGCCGACCTTGAAGAGCGTGAATATACTGCCGTATCGGGCGGAGGAATGGTAGAGGTTACGGTTGACGGAAAGCATTTTATAAAGCGCATTAAAATCAACCCCGAAGCCATTGACCCGGAGGATGCCGAAATGCTTGAAGACCTTATTACGGTTGCCGTAAACGAGGCAATTTCAAATGCGGTTAAAACCGCCGAAGAAGAAATGGGAGCAATAACCGGCGGTATAAATATGCCGGGACTGTTTTAAATATGGGCAATAACATCATCCCGCTTAATGAGTTAATCTACCAGTTTGAGCGGCTTCCGGGAATCGGCAAAAAGACCGCACAGCGCTTGGCGTACAGCATACTTGAGCAGCCGCCCGAAGTGGCGCAGAAATTCGCCCAAGCGCTTATAAACGCAAGGGAAAAAATTCATTTTTGCAAATGCTGTCAGGGCTTTACCGACCGCGAGGTTTGCTCGATTTGCGATGATTCGACAAGGGACAAATCGGTTATCTGTGTCGTTGAGGAGCCGAAGGACATTATGGCCTTTGAGCGAACACGCGAATTTGGCGGTGTGTATCATGTTCTTCACGGGGTAATCTCCCCGCTTGACGGCGTGGGGCCGGAACAGCTTAAAATCAGAGAATTAATGTCCCGCCTGTCTGACGGCAGCGTTACCGAAATAATAATGGCCACCAACCCTACTGTTGAGGGTGAGGCCACCGCAAGCTACATTTCAAGGCTTGCCAAACCAATGGGCGTAAAGGTTACCCGCCTTGCCTACGGAATACCGGTAGGCGGCGACCTTGAGTATGCCGACGAATTCACATTAGCAAGAGCGCTTGAAGGCAGAAACGAGATTTGACTATGATAACACAGGAAAAAATCAACCGAATAAACGAGCTTGCCCGCAAGAAAAGAACCTTGGGGCTTACCGAGGAGGAAAAAAAAGAGCAGGCAATTTTGCGCAGGGAATATATAGAAAGCTTTAAGATGAGTCTTATTTCCCAGCTTGAAAACACATACATTTTAGAGCCGGATGGTACAAAAAGGAAAGTGAGAGCGAAAGATGAAAATCCTCATAACTGACTGTGCTACACTTTTATCAAACAACGACCTTGACCTTACGATTTTCGATAAATTCGGAACTACCGTAAAATACAGCAACATCACACGCGCCGAACTGCTTAAAGAGGCCGTCGATACTGATATTATCCTTGCCAACAAAACGGTTATTGACCGCGAGGTTTTCGAAAAAGCCGAGAAGCTTAAATACGTTGGTGTTTTTGCGACAGGCTACAACACCATTGACATTAAAGCGGCTAAGGAGCGCGGAATACCCGTCTGCAACGCCGGAAGCTATTCGACCAACGCGGTTGCTCAGCAGGTTATCGGATATATTCTGATGCACTACACCAAAATCCACATGTATAATGATTTTGTACATAACGACGGCTGGATAAACTCCGTGCTTTTCTCGCCCATTGTTTTCAGAAGCGACGAGGTTTTCGGAAAAACGCTTGGAATTATTGGGTTCGGAAATATAGGGCGTGCGGTCAAACGGGCGGCGGAGGGTCTTGGCATGAAGGTAATTGTTACTACCCGCAACCCGAAGCCCGACGGCGATACCGTTTTCGTTGATTTCGATACACTGCTTAAAAGCAGCGACATTGTATCGCTCCACTGCCCACTAACAGAAGAAAATGCCGATATGATGAACGCCGAAGCTTTCGCCAAAATGAAGGACGGCGCATTTTTCATAAACACCGCAAGGGGCGGACTGGTTGACGAAAAGGCACTATTTGACGCGCTTGAGACCGGCAAGCTTTCCGCAGCGGCGGTTGACGTTATAAAGAAAGAGCCCATGCCAAAGGACTGCATTTTGGCAAAGGCCAAAAACCTTATAATCACCCCACACACCGCGTGGGCACCGCTTGCCACCAGAGAACGGCTTGTCGAGATTGTGGCAGGCAATTTAGCCGCGTTTTTAGAGGGCAAAACACGCAACAACGTAGCGGTTTAAGGGCGGCCTTTATACTGATGATTGGAGAAGAGTAAATGTTTTCAAGAATCAGAAGCATCGGAATCTTCGGTATGGATACATACATGATAGAAATTGAGGCCGACATTTCAACGGGACTGCCGGGATTTGATATAGTCGGTCTGCCCGATGCCGCGGTAAAGGAATCTCGCGACAGGGTAAGGGCGGCAATTAAAAACTGCGGATTTAAATTCCCGCTTGGTAAAATCACAGTGAATTTGGCGCCGGCCGACCGTAAAAAGGAAGGCTCGGTTTACGATTTGCCGGTTTTGCTTGCTATTCTTAAAGCCTACGGTCAGCTGAAGGTCGACTTCCCCGACAGCGTGATTATAGGCGAGGTGGCTCTTGACGGCAAGGTGCGCAGCGTAAACGGTGTTTTAGGTATCACCATCACCGCAAAGCAAAACGGAATTAAAAATATTTTTGTGCCAGAAAACAACGCCGCCGAAGCGGCGGTTATAGAGGGCATAAACGTCTACGGAGTGGATAATCTGCCGCAGCTAATAGCCCACTTAAAAGGTGAGCGGCTGATTGAAAAAACCTCCCCGCCCGATAAGTTTTACACAGTGCCCGAAGGCATCCCCGACTTTAGCGATGTAAAGGGTCAAATCGCCGCTAAAAAGGCCTTGGAGGTTGCGGCGGCAGGCGGACATAATATACTTCTTATAGGGCCCCCGGGTTCGGGAAAAAGTATGCTTGCCAAACGGCTTCCCGGTATTTTGCCGGAAATGACCTTTGAAGAGTCGATAGAAACCACAAAAATCCACTCGGTCGCGGGAACACTTGACAAGGAGCATCCCCTTATCACCACACGTCCTTTTCGCTCACCCCACCACACCGTATCCTGCGCGGCAATGTCGGGCGGAGGAACGGTGCCAAAGCCGGGAGAAATATCATTAGCACATAACGGCGTGCTGTTTTTGGACGAGCTTCCCGAATTTAAGCGGGACGTTATGGAGGCCATGCGCCAGCCGATTGAGGACGGTAAGGTTACCATATCCCGGGTTTCAACCTCCCTTACATACCCTTGCTCCTTCATGCTGGTTGCCGCTATGAATCCTTGTCCCTGCGGCTTCTTCGGGCATCCGACAAAGCAATGCACCTGCTCGCAAAACGCGGTTCAGCGATACCTCAACCGTATTTCGGGGCCAATGCTTGACCGGCTTGATCTGCATGTGGAGGTGCCCCCTGTCGACTATACCGCGTTAAGCGGAAATACAAAAGAGGAAAGCTCCGCAAAAATCAGGGAGCGTGTTAACAAGGCAAGAAAGATTCAGACCGAACGATACAAGGATACAGGAATTTTATGCAACGCGCGGCTTACCCCGAAGCTTTTGAAAAAATACTGCGTAATGACCGATGAGGCCGAAAAATACCTGCAAATGTCCTTTGACAAACTGGGACTTTCGGCCAGGGCATATGACCGCATTTTAAAGGTCGCCCGCACGGTTGCCGACCTTGACGGCAGCGAAATAATTCAAAAACAACATATTTTTGCTTCTATTTCCTTTAGAAGCTTGGATCGCAAATACTGGGGCGGATAATTAAAGTTTTTTCGGTGAATTTTTGTAACCTGCCTCTATGCCGCCAAACAGACGGCAATTATATTTTCACACTCGGAGGAAACTATGATTTTAACCGACTATTTTAGAAGCGAACACGATTTGTGCTGGGATTTTGCCAAACAATGCGGAGTGGAGCATGCCGTAATAAGGCTTCCCGAAACCGATGATTTTGAAATTACCGACAAAAGCCACTGGCAGACCGTTTACAAAAGGTTTTCGGACTTTGGCGTAAAACCGATTATAATTGAACCGCTGCCCAACAGCCTGCATGACCACATTAAGGCCGGCGATGAAAACCGGGACGAGTGCATTGAAAAGGTTATTAAAATGTTCGCCATAATGAACGATTTTGACATTCGCACCATCTGCTTTAACTTTATGGCTTATATCGGTTGGCTGCGCACTTCAAACACCATTAAGGAGCGGGGCGATGCACTGGTTACGGGGTTTGACATAAAGGATTTTAAACCCGTAAACCACGCAATAACCGAAGAGCAGCTTTGGGATAACTATACATATTTTATAAAGGCAGTAATGCCTTATGCCGAAAGGTATAATATTACCCTCGCCCTCCACCCCGACGACCCGCCCCTTGCAAAGCTCGGTAATGTTTCTCGAATCATGATAAGTGCCGACAATATAAAAAAGGCTATGAAGGTTTATGAAAGCGACCATCTCGGTATTACCATGTGTCAGGCAACCTATCTTATGATGGGTGAAGACCTTGAAAAGATAATCCCCGAATTTGCCGACAAAATAAAGTTTATCCATTTCAGAAACTGTAAAGGCGATAAGTACTGTTTCAATGAAACCTTTCATGACAACGGTTTAATTGACATGGGGCATATTCTGCGCCTTTACAAAAAATGCGGCGTTAATGTTCCGATAAGGGTTGACCATGTCCCGACCATGGCGGGCGAAAAGGTTGAAAACGCCGGTTATGACGCGCTTGGCCGTCTTTACGCAATAGGATACCTAAAAGGTCTTTTGGAAGGGCTTGAAAACTAAACAAAAGTACATATATACAAAGCGGCGCAAAGTTCAAGGTGCGCCGACCAAGCGTGTCAAAAAAACGACACGTTTGGACGGGGATACCGCTCGCTTTAAAATCATAGATTTTCGGACTGCACTCTATCCCCGCCAATAGCACCCCTGTACCCTTGAAAACCGCAAAAAGTTGCGGTTTTCACCTTAAAGGAGTTTTTCTGCCGCACAGGCAAACAGAAAAACAAAATGTAGGTGAAAAAAATATTTGTTTTATAGAATAGTTTATCGATAGACAAAGCGGCGCACCATGTAAGGTGCGCCGCTTAAATTTTTTAAATTTACTCTTTATTTGATTTCCCGTATTTTTTACCGCAGTAGGTGCCGATTGACTCGCCCATCATCAGGGTATTGCCCATTACACGGTAGCTGGCATGAGCGTAATGATCTCCGCTTATGCACCTGCCCGCCATATAAAGATTTTCAAAATCTTTGGCCATTAAGGCTTCAAACGGAATGTCATAGCCGTCCTCACACACCTTTACTCCGCCATCTGTCCAGCCGCCGTTACGGCAGTGGATGTCCACGCCAAATGTCACATGACAGGCGGGATTTTCAAAGGTTGTGCCGTTTATCATATCTTCCTTGGTTACGGTGTATTTGCCGTGAATACGGCGTCCCTCGCGCACGCCGATATGCTCAGGCACTCCTATTATTTTTAAGTCCTTCCAGATTCCGCCGCTCTTTTTAAGGGTGTTTATTGCCGCGAAACATTCACGCCTGCCTTCTATGACTGCCTTTGTCAAATCGTCGGCCGAAAAGGCGCACGCTTCATACTGATGATTGCAGGAAAAAACAAATCTGTCGGTCTCGCCGGGTATGGGCATAAAGAAAGGTATGCTGCTTGAGGGCTTCATTCCAAGGCTTACAAGCAACTCATACAATCTGCGTTTTGCCTTCGGTCCGTGAATCCCGGGCACGTGGGTACAGTACTCTTTAATATCCTCAAGCTTTACGCCGGTAACGGTAACATTGTAACTCATCGGCTGGCATTTGCCCTTTTCATCACCCAAATCATAACCGCAGCCGGCAAGTGCGCAAACATCTCCGTCCCCAGTAGTATCAATAAAAGCATCGGCCGTAACGGTTTCAAACCCGCTTTTGGAAAACAGTTTGAGCGCTGTTACCTTATCTCCCGATTTTTCCACACCGGTTACAATCGTACCGTAACGAAGGGTTACATTCGCCTCAAGGCACATATCCTCAAGAACATATCTTGCGTACTGTTCGCTGACTTCGGCATGCTTATTTACGGTCATGCCATCGCATAACTCCCACATACGGTTTACGAATTCTCTGGCAAAGCCCTGCTTATTTGAAAGATCCATTATGTAGGATACGTTTCCGGTTGTAAGTATGCCGCCAAGTGACTCACAGCGTTCGATCAAAAGGGTTTCGGCACCGTTCCTGGCGCTGCAAACGGCTGCGGCAACCCCTGCAGTTCCACCTCCGCAAACAATCACGTCATAGTGTGGCTTCATACGATACTCCTGCATTGAATATCCTTCTTTTATTTTATTTTTTATTTATTTTATCATACTATCAAGGTTTTGTCTATTGTTAC
>JBMNVM010000095.1:0-6665 GCA_050946805.1 Acutalibacteraceae bacterium
AAAGAAAAATGCAAGTTGTTTGCAAATTTACCTTGACAAGGCTTAGCGGCGATATTAAAATAGAATTTGCAAATCATTTGCATTTTGGAGGAAATAATGAGAAAACTGTTTGTAATAAAAAAACTGTTAATCTTGTCCGCAGCGGTATTATTTACGGCAACCCTTTCGGCCTGCGGCGGGAAAAATAACAGCGGCAATAATGATAAGCCTATTATTGCCGTTTCGATAGCCCCCGAAGCCACCTTTGTTCAAAAGATCTGCGGCGATGATATGAAGATTATTACAATGATTCCGGCGGGCGCCAGTGCTGAAAGCTATGAGCTGAAATCACGCGAAATACGCGCCTTTGCCAAAGCTGATATTTACTTTGCAATAGGCGTGCCTGCGGAGGAAAACAGCATTTTGCCGAGTGTTTCAAAAAACACAAAGGTGGTGGATTTGGCTTTGGCTGCGCGGGAGGTTCACCCCGACCTTATGATAGGCACCGAGCGGGATCCGCACATCTGGCTGTCCCCCAAACGTGTTCAGGTAATGGTATCAAAAATTGCTGACGAGCTTGCCGCCGCATATCCTGAAAAAGCCGAAACCTACCGCAAAAACGCGGAAAACTATATTTTGGAGCTTGAAAATCTTGACAATGAAATAAAGAATATTTTTAAAGAAAAAAATGGCAGTTTTTTTGTTTTTCATCCGGCATTCGGATATTTTGCGGATGACTATTCCCTTAAAATGTACGCTCTTGAAGAGGAAGGGCGGGAATCTACCCCTAAACAGTTGGCGGCTTTGGCGGATATTGCGAAAAAAGAAAACATAAAGGTAATTTTCTGCCAAGCCGAAGCTTCGGACAGGCAGGCAAAGGCGTTCGCCGACGAAATCGGCGGCAGGGTCGAGATATTAGAGCCGTTATCAGCCGATTATGCTAATAACCTTAAAAAGATGGCCACCCTTATAAGTGAGGCGATGAATTAATGGAAAGCGCCCTGAAAATTGAAAATTTATCGGTCTCATACAGCAATACCGATGCCGTAAAGGATGTTTCCCTCACAATACAAAAGGGTGAGTATGTAAATATTGTCGGCCCAAACGGAGGCGGCAAAACCACCCTTATTAAAGCCGTATTGGGGCTTATAAAGCCTGACAGCGGCACAATTTCGATATGCGGCAAAGGAATTGACAAGGGGCTTCGCCAAATCGGCTACGTCCCCCAAAATGCCGTGATAGACCGCGATTTTCCGATAACGGTGCTGGAAACGGTGCAAACAGCCTTTTTAAAGCCGGGACTAAATCCGCTTAAAAAATTCAGCCAAACGGAAAGGGAGCAAAGCTTTTATTTGCTTGAGCTTTTGGGGATAAAAGACCTTTACGGCTGTAATGTTTCGGAATTATCGGGCGGCCAGTTTCAGCGGCTTTTAATAGCGCGGGCATTGGCAAAAAACCCCGAAATTTTACTGCTGGACGAACCCACCGCCAATATAGACCCCGCTTCGGCAGATAAGATTTACGGAATATTGGCAGAGCTTAATCGGACGGGCTGCACTGTCATTATGGTATCCCACGATTTGCGGTATGTGCTTCAAAGCGGCAGGCGAACAGTATACATTAACCGGAATGTGCTGTACGACGGCCCGGCCAGCGAGGAAATTTACAAACTTTAGGAGTAAAAAATGCTTGAGGCAATTTCAACCTATAAATTTTTGCAAAACGCTGTTATCGCAAGCCTTTTGGCTGGGATTATCTGTGGAATGATCGGTGTTATAATAACCGAAAAGAAAATGCTGATGCTCAGCGGCGGTATTGCCCACACAGCTTACGGCGGAGTGGGGCTTGGCTACCTTGTCGGGTTTGAGCCGATTATCGGCGCCGGTATTTTCGCGGTGCTTTCTGCGCTTATTATCGGCAAAATTAACCGAAAAGGCGGCGTGCATACCGATATTATAATATCCCTTTTATGGTCGGCGGGAATGGCTCTCGGAATCGCCTTTACGGGGCTTATGCCGGGGTATCCGCCCGACATGAACTCCTACCTTTTCGGAAACATTTTATCGGTCAGGGTAACGGATATTTACATCATGCTTATCCTGACGGCTGCCTTAAGCCTTGTAATAACCCTTTTCTTCAACGACTGGAAGGCGTTTTTATTTGATCGGGATTTTGCGGCAATTTCAGGGCTTAACACCGTTTTTCTTGAAAATTTACTGCTGATTACAATTTCGCTTTGCATTGTGGCTCTTATAAGAGTTGTCGGCATAATTTTGGTAATAGCCCTGCTGTCCGCGCCCGCGGCCTCGGCAAAACTGATGGCCAAAACCCTTAAAGTGCGTATGATACTGGCTATACTTTTCTGTATTTTCTTTTGCATTACAGGCCTTGCCGTTTCCTATTATTTAGGCATAGCTTCAGGCGCCACCATAGTATTTACTGCCATTATTGGATATTTCTTTGTATGCCTTTTAAAAAGAAAAAATTAGCGGGAATTTCAACCTGCTAAAACGCTTAAAACGAAGGGGCTGTAAAAAAAGGCCGAAAGAAATCATGACCACCGGCTAAGCCGGAGCCCAATGCCGCCATCACGCTTCAAAGGACTTTTTATCAGCAAGCATCTTAAAGTTCCTGAAAAATTCTTCATCTGCATAAATTGCGTTACTGCCGCTAATATGGTAAAATAGCCCTTCGCGGTGTAAAAAAGTCGCAAAAGTATAACCGTAAGGATTTTTATTTATACAATCCCTCAGCCAAAACCTGCGGTTTTGTCAGCTCCCTTTACACAAGGGAGCCTTTATGTTCCAAATTTCCGTAAAGGTTAAGCTTTTTATCCGCCGACATAGCCGGTGGTTGTCTAATAACAAAAATGAGCTGCCGGTACAAAATGTACCGGCAGCTTCTTTAGCTTGTGTGACGGTTTTATGCATTTTAAGTAATTGAAATTGACAGCTTGACTGTTTAGATTATGAATTTGCCTTAATCATCGTCGTAATCATAATCATCCGAATCAAAATCGTCATATGAATCGTCCGAAATATAGTCACCATCATCGAAATCATCATCAAAATCAGGTTGCGGTTTGATTCCGTAATCATAGTCTTCAAGCTCTGCAAGCGCTTCTTCAAATTCCTCTTCACTGTCAAAATCGTTAATATCAAGCCCGTGTTCAAGCGCTTCGTCCTCACGCAGAACCCGCCATATGTCATCATCAGGGTCATTGTCAAGCTCATCTAAATCTTCATCGTCTAACTTGTGGTAATTCGTGTCATAACCCATAGCCTTTTGAAAGGCAAACTCATCCTCCCACAGTTCATAAAGGTCAACATCACCGTCGCCGTCCAAATCTGCCCCGGGTCCTGTTATACCTGAGAAATCAAGGTCATCGTCGAACATAAATTATCCCCTCTCCAAAAAATGTTTTTTATTTTTCTATTTTGATTTTAGCATATACACTGTACAAAAAACAGTACTTACAAATCGGATTTGGTAATTTTTTGAAAATAGGTTTTACTTAAATATATACCGATAATATATATTACGGTATAAAATAATCGTGTTAGAAAAATCAAGTGGATTTTGTCGATATAAAAAATATTTTTATAGTTTATTTGGTATAAAGCCCGGTAATACTTTTAACAGATATTAAAAAATTTGTCAGAGTATTACGGAGGTGCTTTTATGTATAATAATAAGGTTGTTATCTGCGGCGTGGACACTTCAAAGCTTCCCGTTTTAAAGGAATCCCAGAAGCTTGCCCTTATTAATCAGGCAAAAGAAGGAAATTCTTACGCAAGAGAGCAGTTAATAAGCGGAAATCTGCGCCTTGTTTTAAGCGTTATACAGCGCTTTACCGGCAGAGGGGAAAACCTTGACGACCTGTTCCAAGTCGGCTGCATTGGGCTTATAAAAGCCATTGACAACTTTGACACAAGCCATATGGTAAAATTCTCGACCTATGCGGTGCCGATGATAATCGGCGAAATAAGGCGCTACTTGAGGGACAACAACTCGGTCAGGGTAAGCCGATCCATTAAAGATACGGCCTATAAAGCAATGCAGGTAAAAGAGCGCCTTATGGCCGAGCGGCAAACCGAACCGAGTATCAGCGAGATTGCCAAGGAGCTTGATATCAGTGAAAGCGAAGTCGTAATTGCTCTTGAGAGTATTGTAAACCCCATGTCGCTGTATGACCCGATATACTCGGACGGCGGAGATACGATTTACGTGCTTGACCAGGTCGGCGACAAAAATGATGATAACAACTGGCTTGATGAAATAGCCCTAAAGGAAGCGATAAAAAATTTAAGCCTTCGTGAGCGCCATATTCTGACGCTGCGTTTTATGCATGGAAAAACACAAATGGAGGTATCTGAGGAAATCGGAATTTCCCAAGCACAGGTATCCCGTCTTGAAAAGGGAGCGATTGAAAAAATAAAGATATAATGTCTTGAATTCTATCCTCGAATGATTTATAATAACCGAAAATAATCTTTCGAGGTGCCCGTTATGGAATTGAAAAATAAGAAAATTAACTTTTTGGGGGACAGTATAACCCAAGGCGCGGTAGCTTCCGATATTTCAAAATGTTTTGTAAACTTAGTGGCCGAGAAAACCGGTGCTGTCTGCCGAAATTACGGAATAGGAGGAACGCGCATTGCAAAACAGACTGTCCCCTCCGAAATTGCAAGAAGAGACCTTGATTTCTGTTTGAGAGCAGATGATATGGACGACGATGCCGATATTGTTGTCGTTTTCGGCGGCACTAACGATTTCGGCCACGGCGATGCTCCGCTTGGTGATTTTAAGGATCGTGAAAATACAACCTTTTACGGGGCATGTCATGTGCTTTTTAGAAAGCTTATTGAAAAATACCTCGGTAATCAGATAGTTGTGATAACGCCCCTTCACAGAGTTAATGAGGATAATCCCTGTGGGAAACATAAACCTTCCAAGGTTGGCACACTTAAAGACTATGTAAAAGCAATTCGTGAAGTTGCAGAGTACTATTCACTGCCCGTACTTGATCTTTTTGCTACATCCGGATTGCAACCCAATATTAAAGCAATAAAAGAAAATTATATGCCTGACGGCTTACATCCAAATGATGCAGGCCACGAAATTATCGCAAATAAAATAATCAGGTTTTTAAAAGCTCTATAATAAGCAAAGGTCTGCCTATTGGCAGACCTTTTTATATTAAAGAGGGCTTTATTATCGGTAATTTAAAGATAGAAAATTCCTACCGCCGATATTGGGACATCCCGATACTCGCCCCTGACACATATTATGAGTAGAAGTGGTCTTTAGTTACATTTATTTAACGGGGCTTTTGCGCACAAACAGCACGCCGAGGGTATTTGCGCCGCAGTGGGATGAAATTGTGCAGCCGGCGCGGGTCATGAAAACCTCCTTAAACGGAGCCAGCTCCTTTACGGTCTTAACAATTTCGTCCACAATTTCCGGAGCGCAGCCGGCGTGGGTTACAAACACACGCTCCAAATCAATGTCCGAAAGGTCGGCAAGTTTGTCCTTGGCATAGCTTTTTAACACATCGGCATAACGTCCCCTGTACTTCTTACCGACACCCATAACTCCGTTTCTTACCTCAATACAGGGTTTCAGTTTAAGCAGATTGGCGCCCAGCATTTCAAGAGCCGAACAACGGCCGCCCTTGTAAAGGTATTCAAGGCTGTCGATAACAAAGGAGGCATCTACACATGGAATCATCTTTTCGATTTCTTCAACGATTTTTTCCGCTTCCATTCCCTTCTTTGCCATCTCGGCCGCCGCTATTACCTGAAGGCCAATTCCGGTAGAGAGGTTTTTGGAATCGATTACATAAATGTTTTCGAACTCCGATGCAACAATTCTGCTGTTGCTATATGTTGAGGACATGCCGGAACTTATATTGAAATGGATAACCGTTTTTCCGGCATTAGCAAACTTTTGGAAAAATTCGGTAAACTCGGCGATATTGGCGGCAGTGGTTTTGGGAAGCTGTCCTGTCTTTGCGTGATGCTCATAAATCTGGTCGGGTGTAAGCTCAACACCGTCCTTGTAAATCATATCGCCAAGTGTTATTTTGAGCGGCAAAATCTCAATGCTATAGCGTTCGCAAAGCTCCGGACTTAGATCACAGGTACTGTCGCTTGTAATAACGATATTGCTCATAAGAGAATCCTCCACTACATTTTTTTAGTAAAATATCAAAGTAAAGCGGCGGGGGATTGCGGCTTTGCAAGCACGCCGCCGATTAAGGCTTCAACCACGTAAATTAAAGAGAAAATACGCCGTTTATTAAAATACGAGGAAAGCCTGTTCTGCTAAACCGAATAACCGACAATTAAAATCTCGCATAATTTGTATTATACCATCTAAATTTTAAAATGGCAATCACTTAATTATAGTTTTGTAATAATTTGTAATGTTTTGCGGCGAGATTTTATGATAAAATCTATATGGGAGAATTATTTTTTTAATCTAAAAGGGGTGGTGATATGACAAGAAAAACAAAGGATCGCATTATTCTTTGTGCTGTTTTGCTGCTTGTTATCGCCCTTACTTTTTCTATATTTATAATAGTACAAAAAAATAACCGCATTGCGGACATTAAAAGGCAGATTGAACAAAATGAATCCGTACTTAATGAGCAGTACAGCAAGGCGGCTCAGCTGGAATCACAG
>JBMNVM010000096.1:0-6600 GCA_050946805.1 Acutalibacteraceae bacterium
TTCCTTATCGGCCATAACCTTTTCAAGATCCTTGTTAAGGCGGGCAAGCTCGGCATTAAAGTCGACAAGCTCCTTCATGGGCATATAAACGGTAGCCGCATCGGTAATGACGCGAACCGCGCCTTCGACATCGAAGCTGTCCCCTATCTCAACCTCGGAAGCATATGCAAGGCGGCAGATGTATGCGGTGCCTTCGCTGAAGGTGTCTTTAAACGCGGTGGCAATGCAGACCTTCGCCTTGCGGGACGGAGGAACATTCATCTCGGCTCTCCTATTGCGAACAGCCTTAATAACCGCCATGATTTTTTCAAAATCGGCCTCTTGTGTTTCGAATTTAAATTCGTCTTTAGCCTCAGGCCAACGAGCTACTACCAATGCCTCGCCCTCATGCGGCATTGACTGCCAGATTTCCTCGGTAATAAAGGGCATAAAGGGGTGCAGCAGCGCCAAGGTGTTTGTAAACACATATACAAGAACGCTTCTTGCGGTGTCCTTTGCCTTTGCATCGTCTCCATTAAGGCGGGCTTTGCAGATTTCAATATACCAGTCGCAGAATACGTCCCAAATAAAGTCATACAGCTTTTGAACGGCAAGTCCGAATTCGAATTTTTCAAGATTATCGGTTACTTTCGCAACTAAGGAGTTGTATTTTGAAAGAATCCACTTGTCCTCAAGTGCCAATGAAGCCATATCAAGCGGCAGAACATTATCGGATTCAAGATTCATTAATATAAACCTTGCGGCGTTCCAGATTTTGTTGGCGAAATTGCGGCTTGCCTCAACACGCTCGGGTATATAACGCATATCGTTTCCGGGGCTGTTGCCGGTAGCAAGGGAAAAGCGCAAGGCATCGGCACCGTAGGTGTCGATAACCTCCAGCGGGTCGACCCCGTTGCCGAGGGATTTGGACATTTTTCTGCCCTGCGAGTCGCGGACAAGGCCGTGAATAAGCACCGTGTCAAAAGGCACTCTTCCCGTCTGTTCAATTCCCGAGAACATCATGCGCATTACCCAGAAGGGTATAATATCGTATCCGGTAACCAGTGTGTTTGTGGGATAATAGTGCTTAAAGTCCTCGGTCTCCTCCGGCCAGCCAAGGGTTGAAAATGGCCAGAGAGCAGAAGAAAACCAAGTATCCAGCGTGTCTGGATCCTGTTCGATATTCTTACTTCCGCAGTGGGCGCAGGTGTGCGGGTCTTCCCTTGAAACTGTTATCTCGCCGCAGTCGGCACAATACCAAGCGGGTATTCTGTGCCCCCACCAAAGCTGACGGGAAATGCACCAGTCGCGAATGTTTTCAAGCCAATGGAAATAAATCTTTTCAAACCTTTGGGGTATAAATCTGGTCTCGCCGTTCTTTACGGCATCAATCGCGGGGCCTGCAAGCGGCTTCATCTTGACAAACCACTGCTTTGAAACCCGTGGTTCAACCGTAAAGGAACAGCGGTAGCAGGTACCGACATTATGGGTATAATCTTCTATTTTTACAAGCGCGCCCTCCGCATCAAGGTCGGCGACAATAGCCTTTCTTGCCTCGTAACGATCCATTCCGGCATATTTCGGATAATCGTCGGTAATCTTGGCGTCATCGGTCATGACATTTATGATTTCAAGGTTATGGCGAAGTCCCACTTCAAAGTCGTTCGGGTCGTGAGCCGGAGTGATTTTAACAACGCCGGTTCCGAAGTCCATTTCAACATATTCATCGGCAACAATCGGAATTTCGCGGTGAACAATAGGCAGAATAACCGTCTTGCCGACTAAGTCCTTGTACCTTTCATCATTCGGGTTGACCGCAACAGCGGTATCGCCCAAAAGGGTTTCTGGGCGTGTGGTGGCAAGCTCAAGATAACCGCTGCCGTCCTTTAACGGATAGCGGATATGCCAAAAATGGCCTGATTGCTCCTCATATTCAACCTCGGCATCCGAGATAGAGGTTTTACAGTGGGGGCACCAGTTGATTATTCGCTCGCCCCTGTAAATAAGCCCTTTTTCATAAAGCCGTACAAAAACCTCTCTTACAGCCTTGCTGCAGCCCTCGTCAAGTGTGAAGCGCTCCCTGTCCCAGTCGCAGGAGGAGCCGAGCTTTTTAAGCTGCTCGATTATGCGGCCGCCGTACTGCTTTTTCCAAATCCAAGCACGCTCCAAAAAGCCTTCTCTGCCGACGTCGTCCTTTGTAAGGCCTTCTTCCTTCATTTTTTCAACAATTCTGGCCTCGGTTGCTATGGAGGCGTGATCCGTTCCGGGCAGCCAGAGTGTGTCGTAACCTTGCATTCGCTTAAAGCGGATGGCAATGTCCTGAAGCGTATTATCCAATGCGTGTCCCATGTGAAGCTGGCCGGTAATATTCGGAGGCGGTATAACTATTGTATAGGTTTTCTTCCCCGCCTCGCGTTTTGCGTGGAAATATTTGCCGTCAAGCCACTGTTTGTATATGCGGTCCTCAACGTCCTTAGGGCTGTATTGCTTGGCCAATTCTTTACGCATTTTTTCACAACCTTTGGTAATAATTTACTACGAATAAATGAATTAAAAAATCACAATATATAACTGTCAGCATCAAAAGCGTTTGCAGAATATTGCTGGCAAAAGGGCTGTCTTTTGACGGTAATTTCGAATCGTTTCGCGTTTTGCTTATGCCTTTGGCGGAACGATGATGATAATCCGCCAAAGGCAGCTTTTTTATTATACTATAATATACTTTTAAGTCAAGTTACAATTCAAGCGTTTCCTGCTTTACGCCTTCGCCTGCCGGACGTTTGCTTCCGGCCGCCGGAAGGTTTCTTGTACGGTATCTGTGGTCTGCGGGCAGGGAGCCGTCATATACCGTAACCTCCAAAAGGCGCTGGCCTTTTTTCTGTGTCATAACACTTATTCCGCCATTGTCCCTTGTGGTTTTTTCGGGGATGGCCGCGGTATTGACAATCAGCATTCTGCCGTTTGATGATTTAAGCAACAGTTCGGTTTCCTGTTTTATATGGATTATGGTGTGCAGCGTATATTTAGCGCAGTATGCATTTATAAGCTTTTTGCGGTTGGTCTTTGTCTGATAAGACGAAAGCGGAACCTTGGCAATCCTGCCGTTATCGAATACGAAAAGCACATATCCGCTGTAATCGGTGGTTTCCACCATGTAAACCGCGTTTTCGCCCTCGTCAAACTCAAGCTTTGAGGGTATGTAATCGCCAAGTACGCTGGCCTTCGAGTCGTCAAATTCACTTACTCTTGTCTTGTAAACCTGACATTTGTTGGAGAAGAACAAAAGCTCGGCCGCGTTTGTACTATCAATTTGCTCGATTATCTCGTCCCCCTCTTTAAGCTTTTGCTCGCCGCTCATGCGAAGCGACTGGGGGGTGATTTTTTTGAAGTATCCGTCCCTTGTAAAGAAGAGGGTGACGGGCGAATCGTCAACCTCCTCGACCGGCTCGGTGTCTTCCTCCTCGTAGCTGATGATTTGGGTTCTCCTGTCCTTGCCGTATTTTTTGGCCACGCCCTCAAGTTCCTTGATTATTATATTTAAAACCTTTTGTCTGGATTTTAAAATCGCCTGCATTTCCTCAATGTCCTTGATAAGCTCCTCAATGTCGGCGGTGCGCTTTAATATGTATTCGCGGTTTAAATGCCTAAGCTTTATTTCGGCGACATATTCCGCCTGTGCCTCGTCAATCCCGAAGCCTATCATAAGGTTGGGAATAACCTGGGATTCGGATTCAGTTTCCCGGATTATTTTAATCGCCTTGTCAATATCAAGAAGTATTTTTTCAAGTCCCTTTAAAAGATGCAGCCTTTCCTCGGACTTTTTAAGCTTAAAGTAAATCCTGCGCTTTACGCACTCTTCCCTGAAGGCCACCCATTCGCTTAAAATTTCTTTAATCCCCATGACCCTTGGCGAGCCAGCAATCAAAATATTGAAGTTGCAGGAAAAGCTGTCCTCAAGCGGGGTCATTTTAATAAGCTTTTTCATCAGCTTTTCGGGGTCTGCACCGCGTTTTAAATCAATCGTGATTTTAAGGCCGTTTAAATCGGTTTCATCACGAATGTCATTAATTTCGGTGACTTTTTTCTGTTTTACCAGCTCTACCACCTTTTCGATAATTGCCTCGCTTGTAGTGGTCGGCGGGATTTCGGTAATATCTATGCAGTTTTGCTTTTTGTCGTATGTGTAAACACATCTTACCTTAAAGCCACCCCTGCCGGTTTCGTAAATCTTCTCCATTTCCTCGCGGTTGTATAAAAGCCTGCCGCCTATCGGGAAATCGGGCGCCAAAAGGGTGTCGGCTACATTTATGTCATTGTCCTTAATGTAGGCAATGGTCGTCTCGCAAACCTCACGCAGGTTAAAGGAGCAAATGGAGCTTGCCATGCCAACCGCTATTCCGGTATTGGCGTTTACAAGTATTGTAGGAAAGGTAACCGGAAAAAGGGTCGGCTCCTTCATTGTGGCATCATAGTTATCCACAAAGTCGACGGTGTCCTTGTCTATATCGGCAAATAACTCGGCCGCTATGGGGGCGAGCTTTGCCTCGGTGTAACGCGAGGCGGCATAAGCCATATCTCTTGAGTATGCCTTGCCGAATGAGCCTTTGGATTCTATAAACGGGTGCAAAAGCGCCTCGTACCCTTCGGACAGGCGCACCATTGTTTCATAAATGGCAGCATCTCCGTGGGGGTTTAACTGCATGGTTCGTCCCACAATGTTTGCCGATTTTATGGTGTTACCGTTTAAAAGCCCCATATTATACATGGTGTAAAGTAATTTGCGGTGAGAGGGCTTCAACCCGTCTATTTCGGGAATAGCGCGGGAAACGATAACACTCATGGCATAGGGCATATAGTTAGTTTCAAGCGTTTCGGTTATAGGTTGTTCAACCGTCAATCCCGCTCCGGCAATATAGGCGTTGGCGCTTAGTTTATTCGGCGCAGCAGTTTTTTGTTCTTTCTTTCTTGGAGGCATAGAATATCTCCTTAAAATATATTTAAAGATGAATTTTTAAAGTTTAAAAGCTTAAAATCAGCTTATATCGGCTTCATCAAGATACATATATCCGTTTTCGGCTATGAAATCCTTTCTGCCCGCAAGATCGTCGCCAAGCAGAAGGTCGAACATACGGCTTGTACGCTCGGCTTCCTGCGGCATAATCTTAATAAGCCGCCTGGTTTCCGGGTTCATGGTGGTAAGGTTCATCATATCAGGCTGGTTTTCGCCAAGTCCCTTCGAGCGCTGGATAGTGTACTTTACATCCGAAAGCTTTGAAAGTATGTCGGTTTTTTCCTTCTCGTCATATGCAAAGTAGACCTTATCCTTTGTGCGTATTTCGTAAAGCGGAGTTTCGGCTATGTAGACCTTGCCTTTATTAATAAGTGTGGGCATAAGGCGGTAAATCATTGTAAGAATTAAGGTTCTTATCTGAAAACCGTCAACATCCGCATCGGTACATATTATTATTTTGTTCCAGCGCAGCGAGTCGAAATCAAAGGTTGCAAGACCCTTGTTAGCCTTTGATTTAACCTCGACGCCGCAGCCCAAGACCTTTATAAGATTTGTGATTATTTCATTTTTGAAAATTTTATCATAATCGGCCTTAAGGCAATTTAAAATTTTGCCGCGCACCGGTATTATGGCCTGAAACTCCGCGTTTCGCGCCAGTTTGCAAGAGCCTAATGCCGAGTCGCCCTCAACTATAAAAAGCTCACGAACATTAATGTCCTTCGAGCGGCAGTCGACAAATTTATCAACCCTGTCAAGCATACTGTTTGTGCTTTGAAGGGTTTTCTTAAGGTTAACCCGCTCCCGTTCGCTGCGTTCGCGGCTTCGCTTGTTTATAAGCACCTGATCGGCAATTCTGTCGGCTTCCGCCTTGTTTTCGATAAAATAAACCTCAAGCTGGTGGCGGAAAAAGTCCACCATAGCCTCGTAAATAAATTTATTGGTAATAGCCTTTTTGGTCTGGTTTTCATACGAGGTAATCGTAGAAAAGGATGAAACGACGATCACAAGACACTCTTCAACATCCGAAAAGGTTATCTTGCTTTCGTTGGCTTTATATTTACCTGTTTGTTTAATATAAGCGTCAATCTGGGAAACAAAGGCGCTGCGCACCGCCTTTTCGGGCACGCCGCCGTACTCAAGCCAGCTTGAGTTGTGGTAATATTCCTTTAAATTATGCTTGTTGCTGAAGGTTACCGCGGCATTGATTTTGACCTTGTATTCGGGCTTGTCCTCGCGGTCCTTACCCTTGCGCTCGGTCTGCCAGAACTGAACCGAGGACAACCTGTCCTCGCCGACAATTTGGTTTACATAATCTACAATGCCGTTGTTATAAACAATATCACGCTGAATGAATTTATTCCCCTGCTGTTCACGGAATTGGAAAAGCAGGCCGTCATTTACAATGGCCTGACGTTTGAGCATATCAAGAAAATACTCGGTTGGAATGTCAATATCGGTAAAGACTTCAATATCCGGCTTCCAGCGGGTTTTGGTGCCGGTGTCCTTACCGTCGTACGGTTCCTTTTTAAGGCCGCCTATGTTATAACCCTTTTCGAAATGCAGGTTGTATTTATACCCGTCGCGCTTTATTTCAACGTCCATATATTCAG
>JBMNVM010000097.1:0-6565 GCA_050946805.1 Acutalibacteraceae bacterium
CGTAAATAACGAAAATAAGGCATACTCTGTCTTTTTAAATCGCCCTTTGGGATTTAGCAATATTTGCAATATTCAAGGACTTGAAGATGATTTTATTCAACTGTTTGAACGGATTATAAAAGAAAAAAATTCGGACGGAAAATTAAGCGAAGAAATGCAGGAGCTGCTTATAAACCAGCTTCTTATAATGATTTATCGCCTAAATTCGAAAATTTTCACCTCATTTGACCGTGAGAAGTTTGACATTGTCTTCAGCCTGCAAAAAAAATTCGAAGAAAACTGCAGGGAACGCTACACTCTTGAAGATTTGGCAAAGGAATACCACATAAGCGTATCCTCCCTTTCCCACCAGTTTAAGATTATCACCGGTTTTTCGGTGTTTGAGTACCTGTACTCCTGCCGGATAGCCACGGCAAAATATTATCTTTCCAAAACGAATTTAAGCATAGGCGAAATCACCGAATTAAGCGGCTTTTGCGACAACAGCAACTTCAGCCGCACCTTTAAACGGGTTGTCGGGATGACCCCGTCGCAGTTTCGGGAGAAATACAGGCTGAAATAAACCATAAAGGATGCCGAAGTATCGCCTTTTCTGCTTCAATTTCTTTCTTATCAAACCCAATGACGACTCTTGAAAAGCATATTTATTAATGCTATAATTTCAGTATATAATATTTGTATTATACAACAATATCGAGGTCATATAAATGCCAAATAAAAAAACAAGTGAAACGCTTAAACAACAACGAATAGCACGCCAAAAATTTTTGGAGCTTAAAAAAATGCAGCAAGGCCTTATAGACCCCGGCCCCAAGCCAAGCGAGGTTGCCATTGTTCCCAAAACCATAAGCGAAAAGACCGAAAACTGGTGGTTCCACTACAAATGGTACTTTCTTGGCACTCTTTTTGTCCTATCGGGCTTAATTTTTCTGATAAGCCAGTGTGCGGCAAGAATAAATTACGATATGCAGGTGGTATATTTCACATATACCCCCGTTATGGATCAGCAGACCGAGCTTATTGCGGATTATCTTGAAAGTATCTCGGACGACATAAACGGGGACGGGCAAACCAACATTCAGGTGGTCAACTGCAGTATAAAAAACGACGTATCGGACCTTCGCTACCGCAGCACGGCCTTTGCCAAGCTTCAGTCCCTTATGGCGGGCGAACCGAAGGCCATGCTTTTTATAACCGATAAAGAATCCATAAAGTATTTTGATGCCGATGCCGCAAAGGGCTTTTTAGAGGAAAAGCCGGTGGTTTTGGGAAATAAATTTTATGAGGCCACAAAGTCGGACGAATTCGGTACTCTGCCCGAGGATTTGCAGATCTCCTGCCGACAGGTAGACGGCACGCTGATAGAAAAGCAAAAGAATGTTTCAAAAATATATACGGAAGCGCAGAAAATTCTTGAAAAATTAAAAGAATGACAATATTTAAAATACGCACACTTTTCGCACACGCGGTGTTTTGCATGTGCTGCCCTTTACATTAAACTAACGTGATATAAAAAAGACCCGTAAGACTGATATGCTATGCACCCCAAAAGTTAGAAACTTTTGAAGGTGCATACCAAGCCTGCGGGTCTTTTTATGCAACTTCTAAGTCATATTTTTGTGATACAATTTGTTTGACAATGATTGCCGCAAACAGAATTGATAGTATCTGTCAGTTTGCAGGAACTGATTTAGTAATCCACTCAAGCTTGCTACGATCAATTATGGTATTAAATATGTTTTTAAAACGGCAATCAATAGAACCGCTCTTGCCGTCAGCAGTACAATTTGCTCGATAACTAAGCTCAACAGCTACCAAAATATTCATATCAGAAGAAAAGTACACTACATAATTAAAATCAGAAAAAGAATTGATTTTGAGATTAGAGTTATTTGTTAAATATCTTAAAAACTTTTCATTTCTGGCTTTGATTTTTGTATGGTCAAGTGTAAAAACAACTTTTAAAACATTGTTCGACTGCATTTCTTGGCTATAGGTTATAATTTCATCCTCTTCAAATTCTAAAGGATCGCCATCTTCCTCATTATAAAAAAAGTTGTTTTCAAAATCATTTGGGGATAACGGTATAAATATATTGGAAACCGGATTATCATTTTTTTCAGTTTTAATGTAAAGCTTGCTGCCATCATAAAACAGATCGAATAATTCCTTGTCAAAGCCGTTTGGATTTTGCGGGTTAATTGTTCTTGTCTCCTCGGTGATAACATATTTCAGATTATTTTGAATTGATCTGTCAAGCATTATGACTTGTTTATGCGGCCAACTGTTTGTAAAGTTTGATAGGTCACCCGAAAGTGAAAACTCTCTACTGAAATCGTAAGTTCCATAATAATTTTCGTTAATATAAGTTATCGAATCCAAGAAATATTTATACATTTCGGATATTTCTTTTTTGTTTGGCCCTTGTTTTTGCGAACTGTTCGACCGCGATGATACTGCCGAATTAGTGTTTGATGGCAAAGAGCTTTTGGTAGTATTATTTTTAGATGTTTGATTTTTGGATGATATAATCTTTGACGAGGTGGGATTTGATGAAGATGTTGTTTTAGTTGAAGTTTTTTCAGAAGAAATTTCCGAAGATAGGTTCGGCTCGTCAGAAGAATTGCCTTTTTTGTTATCCTGTTTGCACCCGGTGGCGAAAATAAATAAAAGCGCTAAAAGAATTGTAAGTAGTTTTTTCATAGTTACACACCTCGTCTTAAAAATTTCTTAAGTGTCCGGCTATAAATAACTAAAATCATTATATTGCCAAAATTCAATAATTACAAGGTTTTGCTGCCATAAATTAACTTTGCGCTTTTTATTTATTAATAACCCGCATACCATTGTACTTATAAGACACAGTACTCTATTTTATTCTAAATGCTTGACAAATTGGTACTGATGTGATAAATTTAAGTTAGTATGATAGAGGCGCGATTTGTTAATAGTATCCGAGAGTGCTAATTCCGGCGGGAAGATATCTCGGTGAAAGGAACGGTCGCCGAAGGCGGTTGTCGGCGGGCAACAGCCTGGTAAACCGGAATAATATCCGTTTTACTGTCGCATTTTGCGGAGCGCTATCAAAACGGATATAGGCATATTTTATCTACATACATTATTTTATGCTTTTTCTGATTTTTGATAGCCGAGCAATCGGCTATTTTTTTATTACAAAAAATTAGATTGTAAAAAAATAAAGGGAAAGTGATAAAAATGAAAAAACCGATTTTTAAGGGTATGGCAACGGCACTTATTACCCCTCTTACCGAGAAGGGTATTGATTACGAAGCCTTCGGCAAACTTATCGACTGGCAGATAGACGAGGGTATTGACGCGCTTGTTGTATGCGGCACTACGGGTGAGGCCTCCACCCTTACCGATGAGGAACACCGCGAAGCCATTGCATATGCTGTTAATAGAGTTGCCGGCAGGGTACCGGTCATAGCCGGTACCGGCTCCAACGACGGCGCATATGCTCTGGATTTGACCGATTTTGCCTGCAAAGCGGGGGCTGATGCCGTTTTGGTTGTAACCCCTTACTACAACAAGGCAACCCAAAACGGGCTTATCAAGCTGTTTGCCGCGATCGCAGATATATCGACTGTACCGGTAATTCTTTACAATGTGCCCTCCCGAACAGGTATTAACATAGAGCCTGCTACCGTTGCAGCTTTGTCCAAGCATCCCAACATAAACGCAATTAAGGAAGCCGGAGGAAATATCTCCAAAATTGCCGAAATGGCGGCACTTTGCGGGGATGAGATAAATATTTATTCGGGAAATGACGATCAAGTAATCCCGATAATGTCTTTAGGCGGAAAGGGCTGCATTTCGGTGCTTTCAAACCTTCTGCCCAAAAAATCTTCTGCTATGTGCAAAGCCTTTTTCGAGGGCGATATAAAAACCGCGGCAAAAATGCAGCTCGATTTTTTGCCGCTTATTAACGCTTTGTTTTGCGAGGTCAACCCGATCCCCGTAAAAGCCGCCATGGCAAAAATGGGGTTCTGCGAGGATTATCTGCGGCTGCCGCTCACGCCAATGGAGCCACAGCACCGTGAAGTGCTTTACAGCGAAATGAGAAAAGCCGGCATAGAAATTTAAGTTTTTAAGGAGTTTTTTTGATGATTTGTGATAATGTCTCTATAAACGACAGAGGACACCTTACATTTGCCGGCCTTGATACGGTGGAGCTTGCAAAAAAGTACGGCACACCCCTTTATCTTATGGATGAAAATAAAATCCGCGAGCATGTAAGAAGTTACAAAACGGCTATGGAAAAATACTTCCCGAAAGGCTCGGTGCCGGAATTTGCAAGCAAGGCCTTTTGCGCAAAGCAGATATACAGAATAATGGCCGAAGAAGGCATTGATGTTGACGTTGTTTCGGCAGGTGAAATCTACACCGCGCTTAAAGCCGGTTTCCCGATGGAGAATTGTTTCTTCCACGGCAACAACAAAACCGACGAGGATATACGTTTCGCAATCGAAAGCGGCGTGGGATTTTTCGTTGCGGACAATTTTGAAGAGCTTGAGGCGGTAAACCGCATAGCGGGCGAGCTCGGTAAAAAGCAGGATATGTTGCTGAGGGTTACCCCGGGAATCGATCCACACACCCACAAAAAGATTTCCACCGGTTCGGAGGAAAGCAAGTTCGGAATATCCATAAAGACCGGTCAGGCCATGCGCGCCGTAGAAATTATTAATAATTCCGAAAACCTTAATTTCAAAGGGTTGCACTGCCATATCGGCTCCCAGATTTTTGAATCCGAACCGTTTATCACGGCAGCCGATATAATGCTCGGGTTTATCAGCGAAATTAAAAAATCTTTAGGCGTATCTTGTGATATGCTTAATCTCGGAGGTGGTTTCGGTGTAAGATATGTCGAGTCCGACCCTGTGATTGACTATGGAGAAAAGATCTCGGAAATTGCCGCCGTACTTGACAAAATGTGCAAAGAATACGATATTCCGGTGCCGAAAATCTTAATGGAACCCGGCAGAAGTATTGTTGCCGACGCCGGAATGACCTTGTATACCGTGGGAAGCGTGAAGGAAATTGAAGGCTACTCAAACTACGTCTCGGTCGACGGCGGAATGACCGACAATCCCCGCTTTACCCTGTATGAATCGAAATACACCGTAGAGCTTGCCTCAAAAGCCGATGAGGAAAAGAACTTTGTCGCCACAATCGCCGGAAGATGCTGCGAATCGGGCGACCTTTTGGCTGTGAATGTTCCGCTCCCCAAACCAAAGCGCGGGGATATTTTGGCAGTACTTACAACCGGAGCATACAATTACTCTATGGCTTCCAACTACAACCGCATACCCCGCCCTCCGGTAGTTATGATAAAGGACGGGCAGGACTATCTTGCGGTAAGGCGCGAAACCCTTGAGGACATATGCGCTTTGGATATTTAAAATAAGGGAAGTGAGGGCATGGTACATCTCGGCAACGACTGGGACGAAATTTTGGCCGATGAATGGCAAAAACCTTATTACCAAAAACTTCGGGAATTTTTAAAAAATGAATATTCCGCTCACAGGATCTACCCTGAAATGCATGATATTTTCAATGCTCTTAAATATACCTCCTATGAAAACACCAAGGCGGTAATAATAGGACAAGACCCGTATCATGGTCCGGGACAGGCTCACGGGCTTTGTTTCTCGGTTAAAAAGGGGGTTGCCTTCCCGCCTTCTTTACAAAATATTTTCAAGGAGCTAAAAAGCGACGTTGGAAAGGAGATTCCAAAAAGCGGCGAACTCACAGATTGGGCAAAGCAGGGCGTGCTTTTATTAAATGCCGTACTTACGGTCAGAGAGGGCTGCCCCAACAGCCACAAGGACAAAGGCTGGGAAATTTTTACAGACAGGGTTATTTCTGAACTTAACCGTAAAGAAACGCCGGTTGTTTTTCTGCTGTGGGGAGCCTACGCCAAAAAAAAGCGGAAATAATCACCAACCCTGTTCATAAAAAGCTGTTTGCACCTCATCCAAGCCCCTTGTCGGCAAGCAGAGGTTTCTTCGGATGTCGTCATTTTTCGAAAACCAACGAAATATTAGAGAAAAACGGGAAACTTGGAATAATTTGGTAGAAAAAATTGTTTGACATTTTTTTCTTGTTTGTGTTATTATAAGTACATAATTATGGTAGTAAGGAGGTATAATCATGAAGTCTACAGGAATGATACGCGCAGTAGATAAGATGGGGAGAGTTGTAATCCCAAAAGAAATTCGCACACAGCTTAAAATCGAGAATGATGTTGACAGCTTCGAAATTTATATGGACGGGGACCGGGTAATCCTAAAGAAATATCGCCCAACCTGTGTATTTTGCGATTCCTTCACGGATACGGTAGATTTCAACGATTATACGGTATGCAAAAGCTGCATTGAAAAGCTCTATTCCATAAAAGATACTGCCGAATAATCGATTAAGCAAAAACGGATTGTCTTAAAAAGGCAGTCCGTTTTTCCATTTATATGCAATTTTTTAACTTTTGTAATTATTTTGTAACTTTTTTATGTATTTTCGTGATTCTCTCTTGAAAAATATTTGGTTA
>JBMNVM010000098.1:0-6539 GCA_050946805.1 Acutalibacteraceae bacterium
TCAAAATATATATAAGCCTCGTCGGATTTATCGCATCCGGCAAGGGGGATAATCATAGCAAATGCAAGTAAAAGACTTAATAATCTGTATTTTAACATCTTTTTGGGTTTCCTTTCGCTAAACTATGTATATTATAAAGTAGCAAATTCCAAAATTCAACAGTCTATTTTTCGCAAAATCTTGTTTTTATTAAAAAAGTATTATAAAATTATTATGTTTTAACCTTTTTGCCGTTTTTTCGTAAAATGTAATGTGAAAGACGGTGAGATTATGCGACCAAGGTTAAAACGAAGAAGAAACCGAAAGGTAATTATAACATTGTTTTTAGTGGCTTCTTTAATCATTACATCGGTTATTTATGTAAAAATCGAACCGGTTATAATGAGATACGCGGTAAGCGTAGCCGAAACCATAATGCTAAACAGCGCAAACGAGGCTATTGTAAATATTTTAAAGCGGAACAATGTTTCATATAAGGACATTGTTGATCTTTCAAACAATCAGGACGGGTATGTTACCAGCCTTGAAATAAATATAACCGAAATAAACAGCTTAAAAAGCTGCATTTCTAACGAAATTGACCGAATAATTAAAACAAGGGAACGTTATGATTTCGGTATACCTATTGGATCCTTTTTCGGCAATTCCTTTACTAACGGCATGGGTCCGCAGGTAAAATTATATATGAAAATAACAACCACCGCTTTTGTCGACTTCAGCCACGTTTTCAAATCCGCCGGAATAAATCAGGTATTACATATTGTTAATGTGGACATTAAAATTCGGGGCAGCCTGCTTGTCATTGGTTACCATAAGAGTATTACCACTACGACAACCGCTATTGCAGCGCAGACGGTAATTGTCGGCAAATCGCCCGATGCATTCACGAATGTCATCGAAAACCAAGACGACAACACTGCCGGCCTTATCAATGACTATGGCGCGCCATTAAAATAAAGGAGTCAGAAATGGATATTAATACAGCCGAGAAAAGAATTAACGAATTAACAAATCTGCTTAAATATCACAACAAAAAATACTATTTGGAGGATTCCCCCGAAATAGAGGACTTCGAGTATGATAAAATGCTTCGCGAGCTTGAGGAGCTTGAAAGGGAATACCCGCAGTTTGCAAAGGAAGACTCCCCCACAAAAACCGTTGGGGGAGCCGTAAACAGGCTGTTTGCCGAGGTCGTCCATTCGGTTAAAATGGAAAGCCTTCAGGATGTATTCAGTTTTGATGAATTAAGGGCTTTTCTTGAAAAAATAGACAATACAAAAACCGCTTTTTCGGTCGAACCGAAAATCGACGGCCTGTCTGTATCGCTTGAATATAAGGACGGGCTGTTTTTCCGCGGCTCAACACGCGGCGACGGGGTAACGGGTGAGGATGTTACGGCCAACCTTTTACAGATAAAAAGCATACCCAAAGCCATAAAGTTTGACGGCGAGCTTGAGGTCAGGGGCGAGGTTTATATGCCGAAGGACAGCTTTTTAAAGCTTGTCAATCGTCAGGAATTACTTGGCGAGCCAACCGCCAAAAACCCGAGAAACGCCGCCGCCGGCTCTCTAAGGCAGAAGAATCCTCAAATCACCGCAGAGCGTGAACTGGATATTTTTGTTTTTAATATTCAGCGAATAAGCGGTAAAGAGTTTTCTTCGCATATTGAAACCTTGGAATTTTTAAAAGAATTGGGATTTTCCACACTTCCTTTTTATAAAAAATGCTTTGATGCCGAATCAATTATCGCAGAGATTAAAAGGATAGGCGACAACAGGGGAAATCTGCCCTATGATATTGACGGGGCGGTTGTAAAGGTTGACAATTTAAGCTACCGCGAGGAGCTTGGCAGTACCTCCAAATTCCCGAAATGGGCTGTGGCTTTTAAATATCCGCCCGAGGAAAAGGAGACCGTTTTAAAAAGAATAGAAATAAATGTCGGGCGTACGGGAGCGCTGACACCCACCGCCGTTTTTGACCCGATAATCCTTGCCGGAACCTCCGTTTCAAGGGCAACCCTTCACAACGAGGATTTTATAAACTCCAAAGGCATCGGAATAGGGGACACAATAGTTGTGCGCAAGGCCGGAGAAATAATTCCGGAGGTTCTTTCGGTTTCAAAGCACTGCGAAGGTTCGCAGGTTTTCAAAATGCCCGATACCTGCCCCTCCTGCGGCGCGCCTGTTTTTCGGGAGGAGGGCGAAGCAGTCCTTCGCTGCACAAACGCCGAGTGTCCGGCACAGCTGCTGCGGCATCTTATACATTTTACCTCGCGCGATGCTATGGATATCGAGGGTCTGGGCCCTGCGGTTTTGGAACAGCTTTTAAACGCGGGCTTGATTCGCTATATTGACGACCTGTACTGCCTTGACTACGAAAAGGTGGCCAAGCTTGAACGTACCGGCGAAAAATCGATTGATAACTTAAAAAAGGCGATTGAAGCATCGAAAACAAGGGATCTTTCAAGGCTTATTTACGCCTTTGGCATCAGGCACATCGGCGCCAAGGCTGCGGCGCTTATTTCCGAGCATTTCGGGACAATGGATGCGGTGCTTGGCGCCGGTGCCGAGGATTTTGAGGCTATTGACGGTTTTGGCAGCGTTATGGCACGCTCCGCCGCGGAGTTTTTCTCACTTGAAGATACCCGCAGCATGGTTGAACGCCTTAAATCCTACGGGCTTAATATGAAGTCGCAAAGGCAAATAAAGGATTCAAGATTTCAAGGCAAAACCTTTGTTTTGACCGGCACCTTGCAGTCCTTTACAAGAGCCGAAGCCTCAAAAATAATAGAGGAATTTGGCGGCAAGACCTCATCCTCCGTATCCAAGAAAACGACCTACGTTTTAGCGGGGGAGGAAGCCGGAAGCAAGCTTGACAAGGCGCGCCAGCTTGGAGTGCAGGTAATAAGCGAAGAAGAATTTAAAGAAATGATAAAATAATCTTGACATTGATAAATTTAGGTAGTACAATTCAATATATCTTTGGGGGCGAGGTGCAATTCCTCACCGGCGGTATAGCCCGCGAGCCTTTATGGTTGATTTGGTGAAATTCCAAAGCCGACGGTATAGTCCGGATGGGAAAAGATGTAGTATTGTATTTGTATATTTTTGCCCCTACTGTATGGTAGGGGCTTTAATTTTGGAGGGGTTTAAATTGGATAGAAAAAATTTGAAAAAGTTAAGCGTAACCGCAATGTTTTCGGCAATAGCTTTTATTATAACCTTTGCGTTCAGGTTTAATGTAAGCTTTTTGACCTTTGATTTCAAGGTAGCGATAATTTCCATTCTCGCATTTTTGTACGGCCCGCTTTATGGTATTGCTTCCTCGGCCGTTGTTACCTTTCTTGAATATATTTCGGTCAGCGATACGGGAATTTACGGGCTTATTATGAACTTTTTGGCAACCGGCGGCTTTGCTTTGGTTTGCGGCGTTACATATAAGTTTAAAAGAAGCTTTTCGGGAGCCATACTTTCGGTTATCCTATCAACCATTATTGTCACGGCGCTGATGTTGGCGGGCAATATTGTTATAACGCCCATTTATATGAATGTTCCTGTGGAAGCTGTTTATGAGATGATTCCGACCCTTTTGCTGCCCTTTAACATCTGCAAGGGAATAATAAACGGCGCATTGCTGCTGATTATCTATAAGCCACTTACCGCGCCGCTTAAAAAGTCGGGACTGATTAATGTAAATGATACGGCAAAATACACTATATCTAAAAAGACGGTATTGCTGATTATTTTCTCCGCTTTGGCGATTGTTTTGGCGGTTTTATATCTTCTCCTCATTATGAAAGGAAATTTTCAGATTTTTTAATCGAAGATTTAAGTATAAATTGACAAATTATTATTTCAAGAGTATACTTAAATCCAATGAGGAGGGTATCTTGTGGAGAATATTAACGAATTGTTCGGCATAAACGTTTTCAACGATTCCGTAATGAAGGAACGTCTGCCCGAAGAAACATATAAGCTTTTAAAAAGCGCGATAGACGAAGGCAAGGAAATTGACAGCAGCATTGCCGACACGGTGGCCAATGCCATGAAGGAGTGGGCTATCGAAAAGGGCGCCACCCATTTTTCGCATTGGTTCCAGCCGCTTACGGGTATTACTGCCGAAAAGCATGACAGCTTTATATCTCCGACCGGGGACGGGCATGTTATTATGGAATTTTCCGGCAAGGAGCTTATAAAAGGCGAACCGGATGCTTCCTCATTTCCATCAGGCGGGCTTCGCGCCACCTTTGAGGCGCGCGGGTATACCGCTTGGGATCCGAGTTCTTACGCTTTTATAAAGGATGAAACGCTGTGTATTCCCACCGCCTTTTGTTCCTACAACGGCGAGGCGCTGGATCAAAAGACACCGCTGCTTCGCAGCATGGAAGCTATAAATAAACAAGCCCTGCGCATTGTAAAGCTTTTCGGCTACAAGGACGTTAAGCGTGTAAATGTAACGGTAGGGCCGGAGCAGGAATACTTCCTCGTTGATAAAAATCTTTATAACAAACGGCCGGATTTGATTTATTGCGGCCGAACACTCATAGGTTCCATGCCCCCAAAGGGACAGGAGATGGATGACCATTATTTCGGTGTATTAAAGCCGCGTGTTGCGGCCTTTATGCGGGAGCTGGACAGGGAGCTGTGGAAGCTCGGCGTGCTTGCCAAAACCGAACATAACGAGGCAGCGCCCGCACAGCATGAACTGGCACCGATATTTACCACAATAAATATTGCGGCCGACCATAACCAGCTTACAATGGAAATCATGAAAAAAACTGCCCTTAAGCACGGCCTTGTCTGCCTTTTGCATGAAAAACCGTATGACGGCGTAAACGGCAGCGGCAAGCATAACAACTGGTCGCTTTGTACCGACACCGGAATAAACCTTTTAAAGCCGGGCAAGGAGCCGCATAAGAATCTTCTATTTTTGCTTACCCTTGTGGCGGTTATTAAAGCGGTGGACAAGTATCAGGAGCTTTTGCGTATCGCCGTTGCGACGGCCGGAAATGACCACCGTCTCGGGGCGAATGAGGCTCCGCCCTGCATTATTTCCATATTCTTAGGCGAGGAATTAACCGGAATACTTGAAGCCATTCAAAACGGCTGTTATTGCGGCGACTCAAAGCGCGAGAAAATGAATATCGGGGCCTGCATTATTCCATATATCCGCAAGGACAATACCGACCGCAACCGCACCTCTCCTTTTGCTTTTACCGGCAACAAGTTTGAGTTTAGAATGCTCGGCTCTGCTTCATCGATTTCCGATACCAACGTTATGCTTAACACCATGGTGGCGGATATTTTCGGCGAGTTTGCCGACCGTCTTGAAAAGGCAGATAACTTCGAATGTGAAGTTAATTCGATTATCAAGGACACCATGGATAATCACAAGCGCATAATCTTCAATGGAGACGGCTATTCCGAAGACTGGAAAAAAGAAGCCGAAAGGCGCGGGCTTTTGAACCTTCCAAGCACTGTGGATGCCTTGCCGCTGCTGAAATCCGAGAAGAACGTTGCCCTTTTCGAGCGGCACGGGGTTCTTTCAAAAACGGAGATAAATTCGCGCGTTGATATTGTGCTTGAAAACTATTCAAAGATTTTACATATTGAAGCCTTGACCCTTATCGAAATGATGAACAGGGAAGTAATACCCGCCATTTCCGCCTTTACGGATAAGCTTTGTGTCGCAATCCTTAATAAAAACAGCGTTGGCGGCATTAACTGCGATGTTGAAAGGGAGCTTCTTTCCCGTCTTTCGGCGGCCAACAAGGAAATTTTCAATTTAACGGCACAGCTTAAAATGGCGGTTGCCTCTGCAGAAAGGATTGCCGACCCTTACGAAAAGGCGGTAATGTACCACGATGTTATCCTAAAGCTTATGGAGGATATCAGAAAGTATGCCGACAGTGCCGAAAGCGTTGTCCCGTCAGACATCTGGCCGTATCCGAGTTATGGTGAGTTGCTTTTCAATATTTAAAATATTAATGATGCTTTTTTGAAACAGCAAATAAACTAAAAAACGCCACCTTATTTCATAAAAATAAGATGGCGTTTTGTTGTAATATTTTAAAGCCCAATATGTTTCCATCCGGCAATAAAAATCACAACCTATTTCATTGAAAAAAATTATTAAATTTCATAATATGTAGTTCTTTTTTCTTTTTTTGAAATAGAAAAGGGAATATATTCGCAAGCTGTTTCGTTTGAATGGTTAAGTGCATAGTATAGTTTTTTTACGAGTTCGCTTTGATTATACTGGATAAATTTAATGTTGAATCTACCTTTAATAAGTAGCTTGCTTTTGTCAAATCCAAATATTTTTACGTTTTTAATCATATTATCTGAAATAATGTGAAAGGCTTGAATTGCATAAACATCAGATGGGCAAAAGATTGCGCAAGGTTTTTGGGCAGATGTAAGTGAATTTTGGAAAGGCAACATTTTATTGGACAGTTTTTTTGAGGAGTAGTTGCTTGAATTCTGCCGGGCTTTTGTATCCTAGTGTTCCATGTATGCGCTTGTTGTTAAACCAATAAA
>JBMNVM010000099.1:0-6526 GCA_050946805.1 Acutalibacteraceae bacterium
ATTAGGGAAAAACTGCCAAGCCGCAAATGCCCCTTTTCCTCAAAAAAAGCAAGATATTTTTCACGAAGATCGTTAAGCGAGGTCCATTTCATCATAATACTTCCTTAAAGAGATATTTCAACTTATACATTATACTTGTACGGGCAATGTTTGTCAATAATTCAAACCGCGATTGAGGTTTAATTTTGGCAAGCAATTACTAAAAGTTGAGGTTTTCTCATTGACAGATTAGACATATAGTGGTAAAATACATTTGATATATTAGTTTTTAGCGGTCTGGCGAACCCTAAAAAGTAATAATTAATATTATCACGGGAGGTTAAACACACGGCTCCCGTCACCTGTTTCGGCCAAGTGCCGGTTATTGGGTAAATTCCGTGTTTATTATATACAGGAGGTGCAATATGCACTATGTTATCGCAGGTATCGCTGCCATTGTCTTTGCGGTTTTAGGATATATAGTGGGCTGGATACATCGCCGCAAAACGGCGGAAGCCACCATCCATTCAGCAGAGGACGAGGCAAGACGAATTTTAAGCGATGCCATGAAAAATGCTGAATCAAAGAAAAAAGAAATTTTAATTGAAGCAAAGGACGAAATATACCAGCTTCGTCAGGAAGCCGAAAAGGAGCTGCGCGAACGCCGCGCAGAGGTTCAAAGGCAAGAACACCGTATTCAACAAAAAGAAGAATCATTAGAGCGCAAAACCGACAATCTTGAAGCAAAGGAAGAAAAACTGGCGGCTCTCGCCAAGGAAATCGACAGCAAGCTTGAGGAGTGTGAGAAATTAAAGCAAAGCCAGATGGATCTGCTTGAGAAAATCTCCGGATTTACCAAAGAGCAGGCCAAGACACATTTACTTGAACTGCTTGACGGCGAGTTGACCCATGAAAAAGCCGTTAAGATCATGGAGTATGAGCAGCAGACAAAGGATGAGGCCGAAAATATCGCAAAGAATATCATCGGCCACGCCATTCAGCGCTGTGCGGCCGACCATTCCTCTGAAATGACCGTTTCTGTGGTGCCTCTTCCGAATGATGAAATGAAGGGTCGAATCATCGGACGTGAGGGCAGAAACATCCGTGCCCTTGAAACCGCCACCGGTGTTGATCTTATTATTGACGATACGCCTGAAAGTATAACCCTTTCAAGCTTTGACCCGGTAAGGCGTGAAATCGCCCGTGTCGCCCTTGAAAAGCTGATTATTGACGGACGAATCCATCCCGGAAGAATTGAGGAGACTGTCGAAAAGGCCACCGTCGAGGTTGAGACAATAATCCGTCAGGAAGGCGAACGCGCCATGGTAGAAGCAGGCGTTCATAACCTGCATCCCGATCTTATAAAGCTGTTAGGAAAACTCCATTTCCGTACAAGCTACGGGCAGAATGTTCTTAAACATTCCTTGGAGGTTTGCCACATAGCCGGTCTTATGGCCTCTGAAATGGGTACTGATGTTACCCTTGCAAAGCGTGCCGGTTTGCTGCACGATATCGGAAAAGCGCTCGACCATGAACAGGAAGGCTCCCACATTCAGTTGGGTGTTGAAGTTGCCAAAAAGTATCGTGAAAACGATATAGTGGTTAACGCAATCCACGCACATCACGGTGATGTTGAACCTAAAACATTGATAGCCTGCCTTGTTCAGGCTGCCGATGCCATCTCCGCCGCCCGTCCCGGAGCCAGACGAGAAAATATTGAAAACTACATCAAACGTCTCGAAAAGCTTGAGGAAATCGCCAATTCCTTCAACGGCGTCGAGACTTCGTTTGCAATCCAGGCAGGCCGTGAGGTACGCATTATTGTTAAACCCGAAATTGTTTCTGACGATCAGATGGTACTTATGTCCCACGAAATTGCTAAACTAATCGAAAACGAACTTGAGTATCCCGGACAGATTAAAGTAAATGTTATCCGGGAAAGCAGAGCTGTAAATTACGCAAAGTAAAAGAGCTTACAGCGACAATAATTAACGAAAAAATAACCTCCTGCGCCAGTTTAACTGACACAGGAGGATTTTTTTGTCTTGTGTTTAGATTATAAGCTTTCATATTTAAACGGAGGCCAAACCGAAAATCTTAATTTACTGCCGTTTGCCGGCGGGAAACATTGCAATATCGCAAGAATAACAAATCACTTCGCCAAATATGGGCGAAGCCGGCACCCTGAAAGTTAAAATCCGCAACGGGATTACCGGAACTGTAGTCCTCGTTGAATTGATTTTACGCCTTTTGCGGCTTTTAGCATATTCATATTAAGATATAAACAAGCGCCAAAAGCAATTTTTGATCCGCGTTTTCACTCAACAATAATAATAGCAGCCCGATTATTAGGGAGGTCTCGCTGTTTTTCAGAAAATCTAAAAACGGGAAATCGGATTTAGGCGGCGCCGCGTGCTTTGGCGGATTAATGCGCGGCGCAGGAGGCGGAGGGGGCGGGGAATGTGGCGGCGGTGTTGATTTTATATTTTGCTGGGGCTCTGCGGCGGTATTCCGGCAGGCTCTTGCGTTCATTCTACGCATATTGGCGATTGCCTCTTGCTGCTGTCTTAGAAACTCGTTTTCGCTCATCCGGCATACCCACCTTTACGATTACAAATTTAAGAAACCGCTTTCTTTAATAAGCGGCAAAAGTTCCAGCAATTTCAAGAGTTTAATGGCAGTGTCGGCCTTTTTCTGCCTTTGCTCGCTTAAATACGGCTTAAGCGCCATTATAAGATGAGTGCGCGCGTCTTCTTTTGAACAATTTAATTTTGAAAGGATTGAGATAATCGCCTGTATTTCTTCAACCTGCGGCATACCGACCGGTTCCGGATCCGGTTTGCTGCTTTGTGAAGACTCGCCGCCGGAAAACAGACTTTCGGCCATTTTTCGGAATTGTTCCATACTTTCGGGGTCATTTAAAATTCCGGCCAGCCTTTGACTTAAATCATCCATTTTTGTCGTTACCGGACAGCAGCTTCATAATTGCGGCTGCCTGCGGACTTTTCAGTATATTTGCAAGGGCTTCTTTATCCGAAAGTACGGCATTTACTTTTTTTCTGTCTTCCTCTGACAGCGAGTTAAGCAGTTTACTTGGATCGCCTGTATTGGACGCATCGGCAACGGTTTTCGGATCGATTTTACCGTTTGCGCCTGAAAGAAGCTTGCTAAGCATTGACAGCATCTGAAGATTGTTCATAAGTGGTTCCTCCGTTGGCTTATACTTGTAAATTGTATGAAATTCAGCTACAATATAGAATAGGGAGCGTGAAGAAAATGAGGATGGTTGTAATATCGGACTCGCACCACAGAAGTTCGGTTATCGATAAAATACTCGCACAGCAGCCTAATGCCCAGTACGTTTTCTTTTTGGGTGATAACGCCGCTGATATTGAGGATTTTGAACATTTCTATCCGGAAAAAACATTTTACACCGTTTGCGGCAACTGTGATTTTTTCTCCGATCTGCCTGCAATCGGTATTGTAAAGGTTGCGGGGCAACGGGTACTTTATACTCACGGCCATACTCTAAATGTGAAAAGCTCGTTGGAAAATTTGTTTGAAACCGCAAAGCGTAATGAGTGCAACATCGCGCTTTTCGGCCATACGCATATTCCTAAAATAGTATATGAACAGGGTATTTATTTTGTGAACCCGGGTTCCTGTGCAAAGCCGATTGAAGGTAAGCCGACCTACGCCGTTATCGATATAACCGAAAAGGGAATTTTGCCGGCAATTATTAATGTTGAGTAACTTATAAACCTTGACAAATGACCATGTGTATAATAAAATTAGCATAGTGTTTTTTTTGGAGGACGGCAGTATGTCTATTTTAATAACTGGCGGTGCCGGATATATCGGCAGTCATACCTGTGTAGAGATGTTAAACTCCGGCTATGATATCGTGGTTGTGGATAATCTTGACAACAGCAGCAGTGAATCACTAAAGCGTGTTGAAAAGATTACCGGAAGGCCGGTGAAATTTTATAAAGAGGACGTACGGGATAAAAAAGCCCTTTTTAAAATTTTTAGGGAAGAAAAAATTAAAGCGGTAATCCACTTTGCCGGACTTAAGGCCGTTGGCGAATCGGTTCAAAAACCCCTTATGTATTATGACAATAACCTTCAAAGCACCATAGCGCTGCTTGAGGTTATGGGGGAATTCGGGGTAAAGAAATTTGTCTTTTCGTCATCCGCCACGGTATACGGATTGTCAAGCCAAATGCCGCTTGTGGAGGGTATGCCGCTTCGTGCTATCAACCCTTATGGCAGGACAAAGTACTTTATTGAGGAAATCCTTCGCGATGTCTATACGGCGGATAATGATTGGGGTATTGCTTTGCTTAGGTATTTCAACCCGATTGGCGCTCACAAAAGCGGGCTTATCGGCGAGGATCCGAAGGGTATTCCGAATAACTTAATGCCGTATATTTCACAGGTTGCAGTTGGAAAGCTTGAAAAACTGCACGTTTTCGGAAACGATTATAATACGGTGGACGGCACGGGTGTCAGGGACTATATACACGTTGTGGATCTTGCTGTCGGCCATGTCAAGGCCATTGACTGGGCTTTGAAAAACAAAGGGTGTGAGGCATTCAACCTCGGCACCGGCAAGGGCACGAGCGTGTTGCAGCTTCGCGAGGCTTTTGAAAAGGCTTCGGGCGTAAAAATCCCGTATGTGATTGATCCGCGGCGCCCCGGAGATCCGGATGAGGTATATGCCGATGCTACCAAGGCCAAGCAGGTGCTGGGCTGGGAGGCCAAGTACGGTATTGACGAAATGTGTGAGGACACATGGCGCTGGCAGAAAAACAACCCTGACGGCTATGAAAAATAAAAAACGGGCGGGTTACCCGCCCATAAATATAACCGCTCGTGGCGCAGTTGGATAACGCAGCAGATTCCGATTCTGAAGATCGGGGGTTCGAATCCCTCCGAGCGGGCCAAAAAAGAGCATCCCTCAACCGAGGGATGCTCTTTTTTCGTTACATAAAGGGATTCTACACTTTGAGGGAGAGGGGCGTTAAGAAAACAGTCTGTTGTTTTTTGTTTAGTCAAATTAAGTTTTCAGATTATGCGGAAATTCAACAGAAAAACTACAAAAATTCCTTTAAATACCTTGCCACTTCTTTGCCGAGCGTTTGAAACGCCTCCTTTGTGAAATGGCAATAGTCGGCATAACACTCGCTGCCCCAGTCGCGGGTTATTTTGTTAAGGTCGTTAATCAATACCCCCTGCTCAGTTGCTACCTTGACCGCGACTTGGTTGTAGCGGTCAATTTCACTGTTGCTTCGCGGGTTAAGGCCAATGCTGCCGTTCGGGTTCATGGTGGTTGTGGTGGCAAAAATTATTTTTGCGTTTACGAAAATTTTTCTTAAAAGTGCGATTATCATTTTTATGTTTTTTTCGTATTCGTCTATACTTGTAAGCGGCTGCTCGTATCCGAGCCAATGGGCGACATCCCAATGCCCGCAGTTAAACTGCACAAGGTTTATAAGGCTTTTGTCGCTTAATTTATTGCTCCACCTGTTAAGGGAGGATATTACAAACTGCGTGCTGCGGCAGTTTTCATCAGGGTAGAAAACCTCTGCCGCATTTTCAAGCTCTTTTTTTACGGTTTCGCAGTAGCCAAGCCTTATGGAATCCCCGATAATAAAAATATTCGGCCTGTCTTTTAGGCAGTTAAACTCTTTCTCGACTTTACCGTCTCCAATATGCGCCATAATATTACCTTCTTATAATATGTATTTAAAGTGCAAAATTTACGCTTTAAATTGGTTGCGATATTGCATGGGGGTCATGTTCATGGCCTGCATAAACGCCCTGTTGAATGAGCGGATAGAGCCAAACCCGACATCTTCGGAAATGTCGGCTATTTTTTTGTCGGTATCCTCAAGCAAATCACAGGCGTTGTTAATGCGAAGTGTGTTAAGATATGAAGTAAACCCTATCCCAAGTTTGCTGTTAAGCAGGTGGGATATATGAAATTTGCTGACATGCAGCGCTTCGGCCACATCGTCAAGGGTAAGTTCGGTGTAGTAGTACTTGGAGCAGTAGTTAAGTACCTCCTGCAGGGTGGTGTTGTTGGTCTTTAACCTCGGCTTCAATCCAAAATAGGGCAACAGCATAGCCATGGCCTGATTTAAAAGCCCCGCCTGTATTGTCATACTATAATCACTTTTTTCTTCAAGCGCTTTGAACATAAGCTTTACAGGCTCTATGCTTGATACATTATATAAAAAATTTTGTTTCGGGATATGCTCATACATTGTGTCCTTTAGATTGAACAGTATATCGGGCGATAAAATAACAAGCAAATATTCGCCGATTTTTGAACCTTCGTAGTAATGAATTTGATTTGGAAAGGAAATAAAAAGATCCCCGTTTTTGATAAGTTCTTTTTTCCGGTCGGCAAAGCAGAAGGATTGGCCGTCTTTAACAAATACAATTTCAATATCCTTATGAAAATGCGGGGTAGGCCCTAATGATTTTGCAATAGAAATCTGAAACGGATCAACCTTGTTTTCGTATAAAATCTTCTTCACTT
>JBMNVM010000100.1:0-6421 GCA_050946805.1 Acutalibacteraceae bacterium
TAATGTATGTGGTTAGATGTTGTAGAAACAACAAGTAGTGCTAACCAAAAAACGGATTTCGGGAACAAATCTGTTTTTGAAAATTAAAATAGGGAAGGTGTGTATTGTGAATAGGTTCAGAAAATTTTTGGCAATCTTTCTCAGCGTCGTATTGATGACCGGCGTGTGTGTTGTTCCCACCACTGCCGATATTGTCATCACCGACACGGAAACGGTCGAAAAGTACATAAGTCTTTTAGACCTAGCCCCAATAGCCGCAAATACTTCATGTACAAGCGGCTTGCCGGTGGGATTGAATGCGGTCGGGGTCTCTGCATTTAATCCTAACTGGGCATTAAAGCATACTTTTGACGGCACACAGGAAATCGTAAGAGTAAACGGCGGCCCGAAAAGCTGGAAACTTAACTTTACAACCGCCATGGCAAACAAGAACTGGTTGAATGACATCAGCAACGAGTTTTCAATCAGACTTGCCGTTCCTACGGAATATGTTCCGTATATTACGGCAATCAAGGCTGATCTCACAAATGGTTCAGCTAAAACGCTCTGCTACAAATTCGGTATTACCGACGGCACCCATACCAGTTGTTTTGACCCCGACAATTCCGGCACCGGATATGATGCTACTGCTTCGGCCGGCGATATTACAAACGGAACACCGCTTGTTATTCAAAGGCAGATTAGCAGCCTTTACAAGGCTCCGATATCCGACTGCCATAAGCCGACCCCCGGACTTACCGAGCAATGGGCTACCGGCGATAACATTACATATGTTTATCTGGTTTTGGTAAGCCGCGGATGTACCGGTACCGAAGGCGGATTCGTCCGCATCAATGATATAGGCATTACCATTACGACCACTGAAGAGGTTGTTGAGGTTCTGCCTGAAGAGAGAACCTACAATTTGTTTGATTTAAGCAATCATGCAAACGGTACTCTTACCACATACCCTGAAGGCGTATACGAGTCCAAAGCCAACGGCAGGGCTCAGTTTGCCGGCAACAAGATAGTATACACCAAGTCTTCAGGCAAAAAGGCATTAAAGCTTGATTTGGCGTCCACAACATTCTCCTATGGCACATCAAATCTGGACAAGATCCTTCAGGGCGAATATAATCAGGTTTATGCAATTAAATTGAAAATTCCTGCATACCATGTACCCTTTATCACCAAAATTGCGTTAAAATATGAAAAACAGTCGACTGATGAGATCATATTCAACATCGGCGTCAGCGACGGTACCAACTATTCAAAAGCAGGGACTAATGCCAATACACGAGTCCAAAGCGGTACTAACGGAGAAGGTGTTAAGGAGTACAATCCGGCTACCCTGAACATTACTTCAGCTTGGCAAGCCGGCGCTTACGGCGGTTCTTCGGAGTTGTGGGGAAGTTATGAATACAGGGAATTGTTCCTTTGGGTTACCTGTAAACCCGCAACATCAGGCTCGGCCGGCAACGGTTACTTCTCAATTGATGAGGTCACCTATACAATTCTTGCAACGGATAAGCAAATAGAGGAAAAAGAAGGATATATTAACGGCTTTGAAAATAAAATCGGTGTTGAAACACCTTATGCTGCAGGCGGAGCAAGAGCTTTCCAGTATGATACCGGCAGCGGCACCACAACGTCAAGTGTTAACTTGACCTACAATCCCAAATTGCCGAATGCTACCGGACTTAGCTTCTGGATTTACAATCCCACAAGCACTAATACTACTTATAAAATTTGCTTGAAGGGCTCCGGCGATACTTCCTATGTTGTGGCTGACAGCTATTCTGTTCCGGCTAATTCATCAAGGAAGGTAACCATTGATTTTGCGAAGGTTTATACCGATACCAATCCGAGCAATCCTTCGGGTTATACACAAGGTTCTGCGCTTGCCCTTAACGCTTCGCAAATTGCGGCCTTGACCTCTGTAACATTCATGTGCAGACAAAGCTCATTGACCGTTTACTGCGATGATTTCTGGCTTATATTCGGCGTAACCAGAGAAGGTTTCACCCTGCCGATTGACGGTGTTGCTACCAATGTTCTTTTAAGCGAACAAAACAAGGTTGAATTCCAGTCATCATCCGAAGGCAGCGACATTGAAATAAGCATTCCCGTACCAAACGGCGCATTCAAATATGCAAGATCCATGACCTTCAATTTTGATTTCGATGTTCCCGCTAAATTTGCAATCAGATTACTTGGAACCAATGATTCCGGCAACGCCGCTCATTGGAAGTGGGGATACAAGGAGTATTACAAGAATGTAACTTCTCCGACTACCGGTGCTTCCTACACATTACCTTTTGCCGGATATAATGCAAAATACAACACCAACACAATCCATGAGGGAACCGGTCTTGGCGGAGCAAGCTGCCAGAACTGTACGCCTCCGGCGTCTTGGGATTATTCTTCGGGACACAATAATACTCCGCCCTCAACCGCGGAAAGGGCCTCCATCCATACAATTTTGGTACGCGTTTTCGCTAACGTAGGTACCGAAGGACAGAAGGTAACCCTTAACTCCATAACCTATCAGACAGCATTCCTTAACTCCGAGGGTGAAATTCAATTTAATTCCGACCCGAGCGGCAGCGATATTACCGCAAGAATCCCGGTTATTGGCAACGCATTGAAAGAAGCCTCTACCATGACACTTAACATGGATTTCGACGTTGCGGCCAAGTATTCGGTAACCCTTCTCGGCACAAACGACCAGGGCAAAGCTGCTCACTGGAAGTGGGGCTATAAAGAATGGTCCAAGCACGTGACCAGTCCCACCGTCGGACATACCTATACCCTTAATTTTGCAGGTTATCCCGATAAGTACAATCACCAGACTATTCATGAGGGCACGGGTGAAGGTGGAGCAGGCTGCAACAACTGTAGACCTCCGGAGTCATGGGGCGGATCTTCGGGACATAATAACACTCCTCCGACACCGTCCGAAAAGGCTTCCATCCATACTATTTTAATACGTGTATTTGAAAATACCGGAACGGATACAAAGGTAACCCTTAATTCGCTTTCCATCACAAATACACCGAACAGCGTCTTGATTCATTCGGCAGCTACCGAGCATGGTCAGGTATTCATTGACAGAAATAAGCTGTATTCCGGCGAGGTTGGCGGATTCCAAGTACTTCCCGACAGCGGATACTATGTAAAATCAATCGATCTCGTATGCAGCAACAGCCAGACCATAAGCACCATCAAGGTTAAAGACGGCGCGAACATCGGTAATTACTATAACTTTGTAATGCCAATGGCCGACCTTACAATCAAGGTTATTTATGGCGAAATTGACGGTAGCGTGATTTACAGCGCCGATTACGTCGATAAGGACGATGTCAATATCAACTTCACAATTCCCATGAAGTCAAGGAAGGCATATAACACCACCTCTCATAATTATTTGAGTGTAGCATCATATGGCGTAATTGTAGCCTTCAAACAGAAGTTGAGCGCGCTTGGCATTAACGCCGAAACCTTGACCCTTGCAAGTGCGGCAAGCTTGAAAGCGGCCGGTGGTGAAGCAGCATATTATATTTATCTGCTTGAGGATGCCGATCCTGAAACACTGACCGAGGCCTGCGATTTTGTAAAGTTCACTATTAAGCTAAATGACATCTCGATTGCCGACCGCAGGGCACCGCTTACAATCAGGACATTTGTAGATTTTGCGGATTCGGGTGCTACCGACTATTCATCCACAAAATCAAATTCTATTGATAAATATGTTTACGGTCCCGCATTTACCGATTCCTTTGTCGCCAATGTCGGTATAAACTATGCCGATGCGATGCAGTCAATTACAACGACTACATGGTCAAATCGCGTATTTGCTCTTGAAACATGGCAGGATATCAGAGCCCATGGATTTGATCATGTTCGTATGCCTGTAAAACTTAACGATTGCATAGCTCCTGACGGCAAGCTTATCGAGGAATACCTTGTAAAACTCGATAAGGTTATTGAGGTTGTTTTGAGAGCCGGAATGTCAATAGTTGTGGATCTGCACGGATTTAAGAACTTCTCCGGCGACTATTCCGGAACACGTCCTGCATTCTTGAGCGTTTGGGATCAGCTCGCAGTACGTTATGCGCATATGCCGCTGTCTGTTGCGTTTGAGCTTATCAACGAACCTCACGTTGACAGGTCATTGTCTGAATCAAATCCTGATCCTCTCAAACGAAGCACTCTTATGAAGATTCAGGAAGATGCTATAGCCATAATCCGTGGCGTAACAGGAAACGAACAACGCAAGATTGCTATTTCCACCCATATTAACATGGTTGGTGAGATTTCTTCAATTACAAGCAATCTGCGTTCGACACCTAACCTGATTCTTGACATTCACTTCTACTCGCCGATGTCATTCTCGCATTCGGGTGCTACATGGATTACCCAAATTGATCCTGTAACCGGAGAAGAGGTTTTGACCTATCCGGCCGGTGCTACGAATTATAATGTATCCTCAATTGAAAACTGCATGGTTACCCTGAACAACTTCAGGTCGCAGAATCCCAACTTTATAGTATGGCTGGGAGAATGGGGTGCATTCAGACCCAATTATCAGGCTAAGCTGAATTACTACAGCGATATTACCTACTATGCAAATCAGTACAATATCGCAAGAGCAATTTGGGATTACTCCGCATGGGGTCCGTATTCAGAGACATCCGGCTGGAATCAAGAAATGCTTGCAACAATGTTTTAATTAAATAACATCCTAACCGGTAAAACAAAACGCGGCAGCGAAAGCTGCCGTGTTTTGTTATTATGCAAGTTAAATTTTACTTTTGCTTTGTCTTTGCTGTTAGCTCTGTTATTTCGTCCGCGATTTCGGCAAAAATTTTTGCGCAGGAAATTTTTTGTGAATAAATATCCTCCGTGAAAACAATAACCACATATTGCGGATTTTCGGCGGGGAAGAATCCGCAGAACCAGCCTTGGCATATCTCCTTGCCGTCCTTGTATTTTCCGGTTTGTGCAGTGGCGGTTTTACCTGCGGCGGTAACCGTCTGCGGTTTTGCTTCCTTACCGGTACCGTCTGTAAGAACCGTTTGCAGGTAGTCCCGCAAAATTTTGGCGGTTCCGCTTTTCATAACCCTTGTCGGGTTTCCAATATCGTAATTTCTGTAAGCGCCGTTTTGAATTGTACCCTCAACCAAAGAGGGGACATAGTATTTGCCGTCATTGGCAATCGAGCAGTAAAGCGTAAGCATTGAAACGGGGGAGAGCAGCAGCTCACCCTGACCGATACTTAAGTTTGCAAGATAGGCAATATTATCAAGGCTTTCAAGAGCGGGTAAATTTCCTTTTGCGGTCCAAATACTGTCGCAAAGCTTTAAACTTTGACCGAAGTTTAAGGTCTTTGCGGTTTTGTAAACTTCATCTTTTCCTATTAAAAAGGCGTAATTGAAAAAATAGGTGTTGCAGGATTCGGCAAGAGCCGAACGAAGATTCATACTGCCGTGACCGCTTCTTCTATGGCAGTTGAAAAAACGGTCTATTATTTGGCATCTTCCGGTGCAGGTATAGGTAAACCATTGCTTATTGTTTTCAATTCCCGCAATTGCAACACAAGGCTTGAAAATCGAGCCTACGTTATATGCGCTGATCGCCCTGTTTAAAAGCGGCGACTCACCGCTTTGAAGGTATTGGGTCAAATTCTCCACACTAAATTCCGGACGGCTGACAACAGCCCGCAGCTTTCCCGTTTTAGCCTCGGCAACTACAACCGCGCCTCTTTCAATGTTTTTAGAATACTTTTCAACAATGTTTTGAATATTTATATCAAGTGTCGTAACAACGCCGTTTTTAAAGCTATATGTGGGATTGGTAAGTGTTGGAGGCACCCCCTCAAGCGGTCGTCCTTTGGCATCGCTTTCATAAAAAATTGATATACTATCTTTACTGTATAAAATATTATCGTAAGCCGCTTGTATTCCCGCAACGCCGTGGCCGTCAATGTCGGTGTACCCTAAAGTATGCACAGCAGGTATTTCGGTGGTTTCGTAAAGCTTTGTGCATATAATGCCGTCACATTCAACCATTTCCGGTACTTCACAAAGCACCGGCTTCCCGCCTTTAAGGCGCTCTAAAAGGTCGGCGTAGGCTTCCTCCGACAAAACTTCGCGCATTGCGGTGATAGCGCGCGGAGTGGGGGATACTGCGGCGATAATTTTTTCTTTGTTGTTTGTAAGCGGCACACGATTACAGTCGTAAATCGTGCCACGCGGACGGCCGACGGTCAAGCGCAGTCCGTTTTTAGGGATTCCGGCAGCGGAGTAGTCGGTGGTGGAAATTAGGGCAACCCTTAGTATTGAAAAGAAAAATAAAGCGATACACAAAATGAATATAAGTACCGCTCTTTTTGAAAAAAACAACCAAAATTCTTTACCGTCTGCCATAATAACACCCCTCG
>JBMNVM010000101.1:0-6269 GCA_050946805.1 Acutalibacteraceae bacterium
AAACGATTATACAATATTGGAGAAAAACCCTCTTATCTACAACGCGAATCCCGCAGACAACGAATTTTTATTCGTTGTCTGCGGGATTTTTGATTAAAATGATGTAAATATTCAGTGAATTTATCAAATATATTATTTACAAATTGTCGAAAAAGTGGTAATATATTATCTGTATGAGCGTGTATGTGCTCCGGATTATTATTTATCCCCACACCTACGGTCTCAAAATATTATTTTAGGAGGAATTTTAGGTGTCAAGAAAATTCAAGACCATGGACGGTAATAACGCCGCTGCTCACGTTTCCTATGCGTTTACCGAGGTAGCAGGTATTTACCCGATTACGCCGTCCAGCCCGATGGCAGACTATGTTGACCAATGGTCGGCTCAGGGCTTAAAAAATATTTTCGGAACAACTGTTACGGTTGCCGAAATGCAGTCCGAAGCGGGTGCTGCAGGTACGGTTCACGGCTCTTTGGCAGCCGGTGCACTGACCACTACCTATACAGCTTCACAGGGACTTTTACTTATGATCCCAAATATGTATAAAATTGCCGGCGAGCTGCTTCCCTGCGTTTTCCACGTATCCGCCCGCACGGTTGCTTCCCATGCTCTGAACATTTTCGGAGATCATTCTGACGTTTACGCCTGCCGCCAGACCGGCTTTGCTATGCTTGCCGAAACAAACCCGCAGGAGGTTATGGATCTCGCCGCTGTTGCCCACTTGGCAACCATTAAAAGCCGTGTTCCATTTATTAACTTCTTCGACGGTTTCCGCACCTCACACGAGGTTCAGAAAATTCAGGTCTGGGATTACGAGGACTTAAAGGAAATGTGCGATATGGAGGCTGTTGAGGCCTTCCGCAAGCGCGCACTTAACCCCGAACGCCCCGTAATGCGCGGCTCTCACGAAAACGGCGACATTTTCTTCCAGCATCGCGAGGCTTGCAACAAATATTATGATGCTGTTCCCGCTATTGTTGAAGAATACATGAACATGGTTAACGCCAAAATCGGTACCGACTACAAGCTCTTCAATTACTACGGAGCTCCCGATGCTGAGCGTATCATAATCGCTATGGGCTCGGTATGCGACGTAGCTGAAGAGGTTATCGACTATTTGACCGCAAAAGGCGAAAAGGTAGGACTTGTTAAGGTTCGTCTGTATCGTCCCTTCAGCGCCGAAAAGCTGGTTGAGGCTATCCCCTCCACCGTTAAGAAAATTGCCGTTCTTGACAGAACAAAGGAACCCGGCGCGCTTGGCGAGCCGCTTTACTTGGATGTTGTTGCCGCTCTTGCCGCTACCGGCAGAAAGATTGACACGGTTGTCGGCGGACGTTACGGCTTAGGTTCTAAAGATACTCCGCCTTCCAGCATATTCGCGGTTTACAAGTCCCTTGCCGAGAATCCGAGGCACAACTTCACCATCGGAATTAAGGACGATGTTACCAATCTCTCTCTGCCTGAGGAGGATTCTCCGAACACAGCCGCAGAAGGCACTATCGAGTGCAAGTTCTGGGGTCTTGGCGGCGACGGTACCGTTGGCGCAAACAAAGACTCCATCAAGATCATCGGCGACCATACCGACAAATATGTTCAGGCTTACTTCCAGTATGACTCTAAGAAGACAGGCGGTATTACAATTTCCCACCTGCGTTTCGGGGACAAGCCGATTAAGAGTTCCTACTACATCCACAAGGCTGACTTTGTTGCCTGCCACAACCCGTCATATGTAATTAAGGGTTACAAGATGGTTAACGACGTGAAACCGGGCGGCGTATTCCTCATTAACTGCCAGTGGACTATGGAAGAATTAAACGAGCATATGCCCGCTGAAGCCAAGAGATACATTGCAAAGAACAACATTCAGCTTTACACTGTAAACGCTATTGACATTGCCGCTGAAATCGGTCTTGGAAAACGCACCAACACCGTTTTGCAGTCTGCCTTCTTCGCACTTTCAAAGGTTCTGCCGGTTGAAGAAGCTATCGGCTATATGAAGGAAAAGGCCCAGAAGTTCATGAAGAAGGGTAAAGAAATCGTTGAAATGAACGAAAAGGCCATTGACGCCGGCGCTACCGCTTTCGTTAAGATTGACGTTCCGGCTGACTGGGCTTATGCCGAAGACAAAAAGGAAGTTGCTCCGTCTGAAGGACCCGAAAAGCTTGTTAAGATGGTAGACAACATCATGAAGCCGGTTGCCCTTATGGACGGCGATTCCCTCCCCGTTTCCGCTTTCGTTGACCATGCCGACGGTACCTTTGAGCAGGGCGCTTCTGCTTACGAGAAGCGCGGCGTTGCGGTAATGGTTCCCGAATGGAATCGCGAAACCTGCGTTAAATGTAACAGATGTGCATTTGTCTGCCCGCACGCTACCATTCGCGCCTTTGCTTTGACAGATGAAGAGGTTGCCGCTGCGCCCTCTACACTTAAATTGTCCCCGACCAAGTACCTTAAAACCGATTATAATTACGCTATTGCGGTTTCACCGCTTGACTGTATGGGTTGCGGAGTTTGCGTAAGCATATGCCCGACAAACTCACTCAAGATGATGCCGCAAGAATCCCAGCTTGTCGAGCAGGAGTCCTTCGATTACTGTGTAGCTAATGTTACCGAGAAGAAGGATATTGCAACCGATGCAAGCGTTATCACTTCGCAGTTCAAGAAACCGTTGCTTGAGTTCTCCGGCTCCTGCGCAGGCTGCGCCGAAACCTCTTACGCACGTCTTGTTACCCAGTTGTTCGGCGACAGAATGTATATTTCCAACGCCACCGGCTGTTCTTCAATCTGGGGCGGTCCTGCCGCAACATCACCCTACACTGTAACTGCCGAAGGTCACGGACCCGCTTGGGCAAACTCCTTGTTTGAGGACAATGCCGAGCATGGATTCGGTATGTATTTAGGCCAGAAGGCTATCAGAGACCGTCTTATTGATGAGGTCAAGGCGTTGCTTGAGTCCGACAAGGCTTCCGACAAGATTAAAGAGGCTGCTAAGGCTTACCTTGACACAGTTGATGACGGTGCTAAGAATACCGAAGCTTCCAAGGCGCTTATTGCCGCTATTGAAGCTGAAGGCTGCAACTGCGAATACTGCAAGGATATTCTTGATAACAAAGAATTCCTTAATAAGAAATCAGTTTGGATCTTCGGCGGAGACGGTTGGGCTTACGACATCGGCTTCGGTGGTCTTGACCACGTTCTTGCTGCCGGTCATGATGTAAATATTATGGTATTCGATACCGAGGTTTACTCCAACACAGGCGGACAGTTGTCAAAGGCTTCTAACATCGGTCAGGTTGCGCAGTTTGCCGCTGCCGGTAAAGCAATGGCCAAGAAGAACCTTGCCGAAATAGCCATGACCTACGGCTATATCTATGTGGCTCAGGTTGCTATGGGTGCGGATTTGAATCAGACACTTAAAGCCATCAAAGAAGCTGAAGCTTACAAAGGACCTTCACTTATCATCTGCTATGCTCCCTGTGAGATGCACTCTATCAAGGGCGGCATGGTTAACTGCCAGAGAGAAATGAAGAAGGCTGTTGAATCCGGATATTGGGATATGTTCCGTTACAATCCGGCTTTGATTGCCGAAGGCAAGAACCCCTTCATTTTAGACAGTAAACCCGCTACTGCCGATTACAGAGAGTTTATCATGAACGAAGCACGTTACTCTTCACTCACCCGCTCCTTCCCTGACCGTGCGGAAAAGCTCTTCGAGCAGGCTGAGGAAAACGCAAAGAGACGTCGTGCCCATCTTGAAAAACTCGTTGAACTTTACGGTAAATAATATTTGCCAATAAAACATACCGCTAAATCGGTAATTTATAGGTTTAAAGTTTAAAATCGGCATAGTCGGATTTTCCCGGCTGTGCCGATTCTTTTTACAATTTAAGTATTGCTATAACCTTGAAAATAGCATACAATAGAATAAAAACAAAACATAAGAGGTGATGGTTTGAACGAGCTAACGGGAAAATTAAAGGAAGTTTTAATGTCGGTTTTGCCGATTACTTTTATTGTCTTAATACTCCATTTTACAATAAGTCCGCTGGATTCAAGTATGATGTACGCCTTCCTTGTGGGTTCCGCACTTGTAATTATCGGTCTTACAATATTCCTTTTCGGAATTGACCAGGGACTTGAGCCGATAGGCCACGGTGTCGGAACTACAATCACAAAATCAAACAGCTATGCGGCGATAATTACTGTCAGCTTAATATTGGGGTTCTTTATTTCCTACGCGGAGCCGGACATACATATTCTTGCCAAACAGGTCGACAGCGTAACCTCCGGCCAGTTTGATAATATCTTAATGGTGGTTGCGGTTTCGATTGGAATCGGTGTTATGATGACCCTTGGAATGTTGCGCATACTTAAAAATGTTCGGCTGAAATATGTTTTTTCGGGCGTATATGCCTTGATATTTATCCTGTCATTCTTCTCATCACCCGATTTTCTGGCCATAGCATTTGATGCCTCCGGAGCCACAACCGGTGCCATTACGGTTCCTTTTATGCTGGCTCTTGCTGCCGGTGTGTCGGCCATAAAGAAGGACAGTAAAATGGGCGAAGCCGACAGCTTTGGGCTGGTCGGAATTTCTTCGGCAGGCGCAATTCTCGGGGTTTTGATTACCGGCCTTTTCCTTGAAGGCGAAAAACTTAACGGTACTTTGCCCGAAGCGCAAATATCAAATATGGGACTTATAGATACATATAAATCAAAACTTCTTCACATAGCCTTTGAATCCTTTTTGACACTGCTGCCCATTATTATCGCTTATATTATATTTCAGGTCTTTTTCTTCAAACAAAAAAGACGTAAGGTAATTGATGTTTCAAGAGGTATTATCTTTACATACATAGGACTTGTAATATTCTTACTGGGCGTTAACGGCGGCTTCATGGAGGTAGGTTCTCAGTTGGGAATACAACTTGCCGCAATGGATTCTAACCTGCCGGTACTGTTAGTGGCTTTGCTGCTTGGTCTTACCACAGTTTTGGCCGAACCGGCTGTTCATGTACTTACAAATCAGGTAGAAGACATTACCGGCGGATCGGTAAAACGAAGCCTTGTTCTTATATTCTTATCGGTAGCAGTCGGTATGTCAATCTTTATGTCGGCCTTGAGAATTTTAATCCCCGGCATACAGTTATGGATGTATCTGCTGCCCGGCTTCATTCTCGCCGCGATTTTGGCTTATTTTGTACCCGACCTGTTTGTCGGTATGGCGTATGATGCCGGCGGGGTTGCCTCGGGGCCGATGACAGCTACCTTTTCGCTTGCCTTTGTTCAGGGCGTTGCCGCGCATGTGCCGACGGCCGATGTCGTATCAGACGGGTTCGGTATGATTGCCATTGTTGCTATGATGCCGATTATAGCCATAGAACTGCTTGGCGCACTGTATCAGGTAAAATCGCGCAAGACGTCCAATGCGGCTTCAAAAGAGCCATAAATAGGAGGTAATCTCATGGATACTCAAATTAAGGAACAGCCCGTAAAGCAGCCGTTTTTGATGTTGACCCTAATATTGAGTGAACATCAGTGCAATAAATTCGCCCATCTTATAAAAGAGAAGGACATACGCAAAGGAATAATACTCATTGGCCGCGGCACCGTAAAAAATGCCACATTAAACCTTATCGGGATAAAGAGTCAGAAAAAGGAAATTGTCTCGTTGCTGCTTGAAAAAGAAAAAGCGAATGAACTGCTGGATTTTTTCACAAGAGAGTTTCAACTTAAAAAACCCGGTCATGGAATTGCCTATACAACGCCTGTAATAATCGCAGGTCAAACCAATAAGCAGGACACCCAAAATAAAGAGCTTGTATTAGGGGGAGAAGGTATGTATAAAAAACTGACGGTAGTCGTCAACCGCGGCATGGCGGAAGATGTTATGGATATTGCGCTTAAATCAGGCGTCAAGGGCGGCACGATACTGCACGGCAGAGGAACCGGTACCGAGTTTACCAAGAAGGTCTTCGGCATGGAAATAGAGCCCGAAAAAGAACTTGTTATGATTCTTATGCCGGATGAGTTGGTAGAAAAAGTGATTGACGATTTGCACAAAGAGCTTAAACTGGACATTCCCGGAAACGGCATTTTATTTGTGGAACCTGTTTTGGAGGTTCGCGGTCTTTCCGATTTGCAAAACATTAAAAAGGACACTGAATAAAAAGAGAACTCAAAAAAGACTGCGTAAGGAAATTTTCCTTACGCAGTCTTTCTGTTGGGTCTACGGATCAAGTTTATTTGTCTTTAGCAACGCTTATAT
>JBMNVM010000102.1:0-6087 GCA_050946805.1 Acutalibacteraceae bacterium
ATATAGGTTTTATATTAACATAAATAAATGAATAAAATGTTTACAAACAAAAGTTTTATAAACAAATTTTAATTTTTCATGATGGTTTTGTGTTTGGTTTGCCCTGCTTCAAAAAAACATCATCATAAGGCGGTGTTTTTTGATTTGGTTTATATATTCCGTTTAATCCTCGTTCTTGTCGCAAAGGGAATTTATCTGGTCGGCAAGGCGGGAGAGTTCTTTATTAGGATACCCCTTTTTGCGCTCGATTAAAGCCATCAGGCGGCGTCCCGCGGCAAGAAGTCTTTCGTAAACGGCGTTGTTACGCTGGGTTTTAAGGTTCTGTTTGGAAATAACCCGTACTATCGGCTTGGTTTCAATGCGAATACCGGTTAACAAATCGTAAACATCGCCGGTAAATGGGGCTACGGCCGGAATGTTAAGCTCTTTTTCAACGCTGTTTGCAAATTCCTCGCAAACGCTGTCCTCGCCGTGGTTTACAAATAACTGCCGGCAGCCGGTAGCCTGTATCCATTTAAATAACATCCGCCGGTCGGCATGGCTGCTGATACCCTGAATTTTGGCAATTCTGGCGCGCACGGCTACCTCTTCGCCGAAAAGCTTTACCTTTTTGGCGCCGCCAAGCAGCTTGTTGCCCAATGTGCCCTCCGACTGATAACCCACAAACAGCACCGTACTGTCCTCGCGCCAGAGGTTGTGCTTTAAATGGTGGCGGATTCTGCCGGCTTCGCACATTCCGGAGGCCGAAATAATGATTTTAGGTACTTTATCTTCGTTAATCGCCTTTGAGTCATTGCTTGTAATGGACAATCGAAGATTCGGGAATGATATTGGGTTTATGCCTTCTTTCAAAAGCTTTAGCGTTTCCTCGTCGAAGTATTCCGACATTTCGGAGCTGTAAATATGCGTGGCCTCATTCGCAAGCGGACTGTCCACATAAACAGGAAAATCGCCGTATTTTGCAAGTATGCCGTTTTCCTTGATTATACGCAGTATGTATAAAAGCTCCTGAGTGCGGCCGACGGCGAAGGACGGTATGACCACATTCCCGCCGCGGGAGAAGGTATCGTCAATAATTTCGGTAAGCTGGGAAACATAGTCCACCCGCTTTTCGTGCGTCCGGTCGCCATAGGTCGACTCGACCACCGCATAGTCGGCGCGGGGCGGGGTTTCGGTGTCCCTTAAAAGCGGGCGCTGGGTGTTGCCAAGATCGCCCGAAAAGAGTATGGTTTTGGTTTTGCCGTCTTCGTTAAGGGTGAAAAGAATGCAGGCCGAGCCGAGCAAATGCCCCGCATCATAAAATCTGATGGAAATGCCGTCGAAAATTTCAATATCCTCACCGTACCGGTGGGCGACAAACAGGGGGAGGGTTTTTTCAACATCCTGCATGGTATAAAGCGGAACATATTTTTCTCCGCCCGAGCGCGCGGCCTTGCGGTTGCGCCATTCCTCTTCAAGCTCCTGAATGTGAGCCGAGTCGCGCAGCATGATGTTGCACAGCTTACAGGTGGCGCCGGTGGCGTGAATAGGCCCCAAATAGCCGTTTGCAACCATGAAGGGTATCTTGCCCGAGTGGTCGATGTGCGCGTGGGTAAGACAGATGGCATCGATCTCCCCGGGGGCTACCGGCAGGTCGCAGTTTTCGTAAATGTCCGGCCCTTGCTCCATTCCGCAGTCAATCAAAATCCGCTTGCCGCAGGCTTCAAGCAGGGTACAGGAACCGGTAACCTCATGGTCGGCGCCGATAAAAGTTACTTTCAAAGAAAAAACCTTCTCTCTTGTTAAATTTTACTTAAATACATTTTATCACCGAAGGCAGTAATAATCAATATTTCCTTAATAAAAATTCCAAGCACCAAAATGCTTGGAATTTTGAAAATTGTTTATATGGTTATGAAAATTGTCATCCCGAATTTTCGGTTTTTCACTGTTGTTTGTCAAAGGGAACGCAGATTAACGCTTTAACGGGATGATCGTCAAAAACAACTATCAAGCTGTTGTTTTCTGAAACCGCAAGATATTCGGCGTGTTGCAAATTCACTCCGAATTCGCCGGTTTCGGTATCAAAAATTCCGTTGGCGGTAATAACAAAATCCTTATTTGCAAAGCAAAGATTTCCGTAATTATTCACGCCGTATTCATAAGTTATTTTCGAGGCATTACCGGCATCAAAGCTTCTTTCAGCCCAGAAAAGGCTGTTTCCGACCAAAAACATTGTGCGTTTATGATTATTTAAACCAAATCCGTTATATGCATAGTGTGAGTGATAGCTTAAATCCGAAAGGTTATAGTAGTAAAGCTTACTGTCGACCGAGCCGGATTCGCCGATATAAAGCAATCCCTTTTCTTTATTAAGTAACAGTTTCGGGGAGGAGAAAAGCTTGGGTTCGACCTGCTGATTGTTGAGTGCCAATATGGGCGAAGTTTCTTTGGTTGCAAGGTTGGCGCATACAACCTGTGCGGCTGCGCCGTCGGTCGCATAGTAGACCCTATCACCGTCTATAACGAAGGAGGTTACGGTATGTGGAAGGTCAATTATTTTAATGAATTCCATGCTGACCTTATCAAAGCCGAAAATAAACTTAAGCTCCGGAAATGAAATATAAATCCCCTTGTCAATCAGCTGAATTTCGGCAGGCTTTGAGGGCAGAAGATAGGTGTTGACCAGTTCCAATGTTTTGGTGTTGTAAATCACCAGCATATCGGGAGATGCGAAAATCGCATACAAAAAATCCCCTTCAAGAACTAAATCAACGAATGTTCCGCTATATTCAAAACCGCCGTAATCCTTGCCGAAAGCCGGTTCCTCGCCATTGTTTGAGGACAGCTTATCAAAGCCTTGCGGCAATTTCTCGGCAATTTTCTCGATTTTTTCTTTTAATCCGTTCGGGTCTTTTATTTTAAGCGCGGATTCGTGTGGGATGTTGTTTTCGGATGAATTATTTTTCGAGGTGTTTCCTGTCTGTGCCGAAGAATTATTGCTGTTACTTGAGGAGGTATTGTGCGGAACAGAGGATGTGCCGCTATTATTAACCGAGCTTACCGTACTTGTGGTATTTCTTGATGATACAGTTTTGCTTACGGTGTTTGTGGCCGTAGAAGATACATCTTTGTTTGCGCCGTTTTGGGGGGATAAGTCTTCTGCCGTGCAGGCGCAAAGCGGCAATATCAGCAAAAGGGAAATAAAAATCAGCAAAGATTTTTTCATTTTACCACCCGCTTTCATGTTCGCAAATTTAAGGCTATGGCATATGAATTATAAATTTACTATATTATTAGGTTTCGGGGGTAAGTGAGGATGACTTTGTCGGGATAGTGGGAGTAAACAATAACCAGACTGCCGTCCTCCGATATCATCAAATATTCGAGTCGTTCGAAAGCCATTATAGGCTCATAGGTTTCGGTGTCATAGATTCTTTCACTGGCAATAACAAAATCATCATTTGCAAAGTAAAGTCCCCCAAAACTACTTAAACCGTACCTGCCGATTAAATTTGCGGCATTACCGGCATCAAACCTTCTGTCCGCCCAGATAACACTGTCTCCAACCAAAAACAAAGTGCGCTTATGATTAATGCTTATTAAATTATATTCCGAATGAAGTGTTAAATCCGATATGTTGTAATAAAAAAGACTGCAATTAGAGTATTTGGATTCGCCAATGCAAAGAAGCCCTTTTTCTTTATTTAGCAATAGTTTCGGAGCCGAAAAGTCGCTGAGACCCGGATACATATCTTTTGGTTTCATTATATAAACTGTTTCTTGGGTTGATATGTCAGTGCAGTATACTCTTGTTGAGTCCATATCGGTGGCATAATATACCTTATTGCCGTCTATACAGAATGATGTTACGCTGTGCGGAAGGTCTATGGTTCTGACAAGTGCCATATTGTTTATATCTAACTCCCAAACAGAACGAAGCTTAGGGAATGAAATATACAGCCCGTTGTCTATAATCTGAATTTCGGCGGGATTTGACGGCAAAGCATAGGCGGCTGTCACCTCAAATGTTTTGGTGTTATAGACTATTATATAACCGGATAAATCGGGCGAATTGGTAACTGAGAATATCGGATATATAAAATCCCCCTTACTGACTACGCCCATAAAGATTCCTTCATAAGTAAAACCACCGTAATCCACACCAAAAACCGGCTCATACTCCGACTCGCTGCTTGAGGCATTATTCGAATTATTATCCGGCTGGGAGTTTATCGGGATTATATCATCGGGAAGTTTCTCAACAATATCTTTAATCACTTTTTTGGTTTCCGCGGGCTTTTTTTGTTCAGCCACGGGAGGAGGCGCGCCAATTTTTCCGGAGGAAGTGGGTTTTGAATTATTTCCCGTATTAGGCGTCTTGCTGCTTGTGTTTGCAACCGTTTTTTTGGAGGAGGTGTTGCTTTGTTTGGCAGAGCTGTTTTCCCCTGAGACTACAATTTCGCTTAACGTTTCCTCTACCAAAGAGGAGACCTTTTCCTTTGAGGGCTTTTTCCCGAACAAATCTTTAACCGAACAGGCGGCGAGCAAAAAGACCAGTAAAACACACACAACCGTTAATAAAAGGTTTTTCATAATATCCACTCTCTTTCCGCCGGATTATATGCAGCACAATAATTTTCAACCCTAAAGGGGTAACTATACATTATATGAAATTAAATCTATGATATTAACATTGTATGGCGATTGTGCTGCTTTCGGGTAAATTTAATGCAAAATTTTTAAGGGTTTGTCCGTTTTGAGATAAGGCACGCCTTAAGCTGCGCTTTGGCAGTGTTAAAATGCACAATACGCCATTCCGATATCTGCCTTTATTTATTAAAATTATACAACAAATTTTCACAATTGTAAAGACCTATATAAAAAAATACCGCCTTCCCAAAAAAGCGGTAAAAAATATTAAGTATTTCCCTTTATTGTTTTTGAAATGTTAAAAATGTAAACGATTTGTTTTTGCAACCGCATACTGGACGGATACATATGTTAAAAGGCTTTACACGGTGGCGACGGTTGCGCTGACAAGCCGGTTTCTGCCGTCTTGTTTTGCTTTGTAAAGGCAACTGTCGGCAATTTTTAAAAGTTTGTTGAATTCCTCGTCGGTACGGTATTTGTCCGAAACGACGTGTCCCATGCTGATGGTAAGATGTATTTGTTTGCCGTTTGCGATAAAGGGGTGCTTTTCAACCGTGGTAAGCATCTTTTGGGCGTTTTGGTAGGAATTTTCGCTGTTGAAGTAAATTACTATAAATTCCTCGCCGCCGAAGCGGTGGATATAAGCTTCATCCGTAAGACAGTCGGACATAACCTCATACACCTGTTTTAAAACAAGGTCGCCGATCTGATGGCCGTATTTGTCGTTTATCTTTTTATAATAGTCAAGGTCGCACATCACGACCCCTATTTCCTTTACATCAAGAAGAGTAGCACGCTTTAAGGTTTCACGCAGTCCGTAGCGGTTTAGCATACCTGTCAACTCATCATACCTATACAAATAACGGTATTTTCTATGCAGCATATCAAGCTCATGCACCGTGGCGGAATATATCCACTCAAGGGTTAAGGAAACAAAAAAGCTGCAGGCAAAAATAATCGGAAAACGCATTCGAAGCGACAAACTGTAATTTGCGAAAGTCTTCATTAGGTAGGGTGTAAAGAAAAAGGTCAGAACCGCAATGAATACAACGCTGCAAAGTATGGATGCGTTTTTAATGCCGAATATGAATGGCCCGAAGGTGGGAAGCAGCAGCAGCCATATTAATGCTACCGAGTTGCCGGTTGTAATTATATGCATAAATAAAACCGCGAGCTCCAGCATAAAAAGGGAAGATAAGGTATAATAAATTGCGCAAATTTGAAAACCAATAAAAAGAGGACAAGTTTGCAGTCTTTTGGTAAAATAACTACACACAAAATTCAACCGAAAGGAGACTGCAAACTATGTCCAAGAAGATTGTACAACAAAACGAGGAAATCATCAAGAGCGAACTTAAGGAATTAGTCCGCAGCAGTGTCGAGGAGACACTGAACAACCTGCTGGAACAGGAAGCAAAGGAACTGACCAATGCCGCGAAATATGAGCGCACAGAG
>JBMNVM010000103.1:0-6077 GCA_050946805.1 Acutalibacteraceae bacterium
ATCTGTGAACGCACGGGCAGGCAGCACCGTTACCGCTTCTTTTGACGGTAAAACGATTACGCTTAAAAATACCAAAAAACAAAATGAAGAAACTGAAATACAGAATAATACATTTCTTGACTATTCCGGCTCATTTACTATGCCTGAAAATAATTCTAAAGATATAAATCTTGGGAAAGTTACCGTAACCGCCGTCTTAGGCGGAAATACGGAGACACGTTCTTCCGGTAACATTACCTGCAAAAAAGCGGTCAGCCCCGTAATTGCTGAGGTGGTAAATTATGCTGCCGAAACCTTTAACGGGGAAACCGCAGACGATATGTCTCGTCCTACGAACAGTTATCTACCAAAAGGCACAGTAGATTATGTTGTGGGAAATGCCTATAATGACGGTAAAGAGTATTTGAAGTTGCGTTGTGGTAAGAGAGTATATGTAACAAAGAAAAACGCCACCGAAACCGCACAGGTTACAAAGCAGTACGCCGGCAAACTTGCCGATACAAATAAAATATCGGTAGCCTCCGTAAATATTTCAAAGCAGTTTACCGAAATAACCTTTAATACCGATTGGAAGGCTCCCTTCTTTTTTGATTTGCTGCCCCAAAGCTACTATAACCCCTCGGTGCAGGATTACCGGATTTCATCGGTTACGGCGAAATATGTGGAAATAACTTTTTGCTATGCTACCGATATAGCCGGAAAAATTGACTTTGGCTCCAATAATCCGATCTTTTCGTCCTATGAGATTTCAAAAAGCGGCTCGAATTACAAATTGAGGTTAAACTTAAGGAAGACAGGAACATTTTACGGGTGGAATGCCGAATATAATTCAAAAGGCCAGCTTGTCTTTACCTTTTTGCACCCCGCGCAGGTAAAAGCCGCTTCCAATAAATACGGCGCCGACCTGACCGGCGTTAAAATTATGATAGACGTAGGACACGGCGGCTCCGATTCAGGCGCTGTGGGGATTGGCAATTTGTATGAAAAGAATATTAACCTTTCATTGGCGAAACTGCTTAAAGCGGAGCTTGAAAGCATGGGCGCGACCGTAATTATGAACCGTTCGGGGGATACAACCCTTAATCCCGACCAGCGGTGCATGAAGCTTATCGATACAAAACCGGATTTTTGTATTGCAATTCACCATGATGCCAACACCTCCGCCAAGCCTAACGGCTTCGGCGCCTTCTATTCAACCATTTTTTCAAGCGATGCGGCAAAATTAATATACAATTCCACAATAAAACGGAATATCTATAACGCTAATGCCCAGAATAATCGAAACCGTCTTGAATGGCATTACTATTATGTGGCGCGAACCACCGTTTGCCCAGTTGTGCTTACAGAAAACGGATTTGTTACCAGTATTGAGGATTATCCCGGCATTATATCTGCGGATGTAAACCGCAAGAAGGCCGAAGCGCTTGCCGAAGGAATAGCAAAATACTTTTTATCAATTAAGAATAATCTGCCGGTGGATGATATAGACAGCTCTAATCCGGAGCCTCCTTATAATCCCCAAACCCCGTCATCTGTACCTTCCGGCAGTTCGTCTGACGGCTCCTCCTCAAAGCCGGAGACTGTATCGTCTGATAATTCGTCATATCCTTCCGGCAATCCCGACGATTCGGACAGTTCTAAGTCTTCGGGTAGCGGGGATTCGTCCGAAAATACTTCAACACAAAGCGATTAGGATTATCAAAATAAAATGAAGTGGTGTTTTAAATGCGAATAGTAATCAAGCTTGGCACATCAGTATTGACCCATAATACCGGTAGGCTCAATATTAGAAGGGTAGAGGAGCTTTGCAAGGTTATAAGCGATCTTAAAAACGCCGGCGACGAAATTATTATGGTCTCCTCCGGAGCAATCGGAATGGGGGTAGGCAAGCTGGGGCTTAGGGAAAAACCCACAGACATTCCGACCAAACAAGCCGCCGCGGCAGTCGGTCAGTGCGAGCTGATGTATACATACGACAAGCTTTTTTCCGAATACAACCATACCGTCGCACAGATATTGATTACCAACGAGGATATAGAGTACGAGGACCGCTGCACCAATTTCAAAAATACTACCTGCAGGCTTCTTCAAATGGGTGTAATTCCAATTATCAATGAAAATGACTCTATTTCCACCGATGAAATAGTTATCGGCGACAATGACACATTGGGTGCCATTGTCGCAACCACCATTAAGGCCGACCTGCTGATAATTCTCTCCGATATCGACGGGCTTTATACTGCCGACCCGCGCAAGGTCAAGGATGCGGTAATGCTGCATACGGTAAAAGAGATTACAAAGGAGATAGAGAGTATGACCGGCGGCGCCGGTACCGCGCTTGGCACGGGCGGAATGATTACAAAAATCAAGGCCGCCAAAATTGCTAATGCCGGCGGAACAGATATGGTAATTGCAAACGGGTGCGACCCTAAAATTCTATACAAAATTGTAAATGGGGAGGATGTCGGAACAAGGTTTCTCTCTGGAAAGGCGGTAAGAAAATGACTACTACCTTGAAAATTTTGGAAAGAGCAAAGCAGCTGTCATTAAATCCTCCGCTTTCGACCGAGGTTAAAAATGCTGCGCTTTTAAAAATGGCGGAATTTTTAATAGAATATAGCGACGAAATTTTAACCGCCAACAAAACCGATATTGCCAATGCCGAGGGAAGAATCCCTACGGTTATGATAGACCGGCTAAGGCTTACAAAGGAACGCATTGAGGGGATGGCACAGGGTATTAAAGAAGTTGCCGAACTGCCCGACCCCGTGGGTAGGGTTCTGGATAGCGTTCGGCACAGAAACGGGCTTGTTATCGAAAAGACCAGCGTTCCGTTCGGCGTGGTGGCGATTATTTACGAAAGCCGCCCGAATGTTACTTCCGATGCTGCGGCTCTTGCCTTTAAAAGCGGCAATGTTTGCGTGCTTAGAAGCGGTAAAGATGCTTATTTAAGTGCCGCCGCCATTATGTCGGTTTTAAGAAAGGCACTTAAAAGCCTTGATATTGATGAAAATTACCTAAATCTTGTAGAGGATACAAGCAGAGCAAGTGCTAATGAGCTGATGACCGCAGTCGGGCTTGTGGATTTACTGATCCCGCGCGGCGGTAAAGGGCTTATTAAGTCCTGCACCGAAAACGCAAAGGTACCCTGTATTGAGACCGGTACCGGTATTTGCCATGTTTTTGTGGACGAAACGGCGGATATTGACATGGCGCTTAAAATTGTGGACAACGCAAAGCGCAGCCGCCCGTCTGTCTGTAACGCTGCGGAGGTTTGCCTTGTTCATAAAAACATTGCAAACGAATTTTTACCTAAACTTTATAATGCTTTTTACAATGACAATAATACACATACCGAGCTTAGAGGGGACGAAAGGGTTGTAAAAATTATACCCGTTACTCCGGCGGATTCTTCTGATTTTGATACCGAGTTTTTGGATTACATAATGGCGGTCAAGATTGTCGACAGTGTTAATGAGGCGGTTTCTCACATCGCCGCACATTCCACGCACCATAGCGACAGTATTGTAACCTCGTCTGAAGCTTCGGCCGATTACTTTACCGCCATGGTCGATTCCGCGGCGGTCTATGTCAATGCTTCCACTCGCTTTACCGACGGCGGCGAGTTCGGACTTGGCTGCGAAATGGGTATTTCAACCCAAAAGCTCCATGCAAGAGGCCCCATGGGACTTTGCGAGCTTAACACATATAAGTACATAATAAAGGGTAACGGTCAAATAAGATAAGGAGTAATGCTATGTATTCTGCAAAATTTGGATTTATAGGCAGCGGCAATATGGGCGGAAGCCTTGCAACAGCGGTTTGCAGGGCTGTCGGCTCCAAAGAGGTGATTTTGGCGGATAAAATAATCGTCAAGGCGCAGCTTTTAGCGCAGGAGCTAAACTGTTCATACGCGGAAAGCACGGTCGTGGCGGAAAAGGCCAAATTCATCTTCATGGGTGTAAAGCCGCAGGTCATGGGAAAGGCGCTTGATGAGATTGCGCCGATTTTAAGGAAGAGAACCGACCGTTTTGTTATTGTTACAATGGCTGCGGGCGTGAAAATGTCGGAGTTCGATAAGATGCTGGGCGCCGAATATCCCATAATCCGTATTATGCCCAACACCCCCGTCTCCAAGGGCAAGGGAATGATACTATACACCGCGAATGAGCGGGTGTTTATGGACGAATTGACCGAGTTTGCGGAAAGTATGAAATTCGCCGGAAAGCTTGATAAGCTGGACGAAAATCTCATAGATGCCGCTGCCGCGATTTCAGGCTGCGGACCTGCTTATGTTTATATGTTTGCCGAAGCGATGGCTGATGCCGGCGTTGAATGTGGTCTTTCGCGCGAAAAGGCGCTTGAATATGCGGCACAGACCCTTTCCGGTGCCGCCGAAATGTTGCTGCGCTCCAGCAAGCACCCAGGCGTTTTAAAGGACGAGGTATGCAGCCCTGCCGGTACTACAATAGCCGGTCTTCATGTGCTTGAGGATAACGGTTTTAGAGGAACCGTTATGTCGGCGGTAAAAGCCGCATATGAAAAAACAAAGAAGCTTTAAACATTGACACTTACAGCAAAATTTAATTGCGCAGTTTACTATTTTTAACAAAGAGATTTTCTTTTTAAAAAACTTAAGCTGCCGGTTAAAACCAATAAAATAAAAGTAATTCCTTATTAAAAAAACAGCCAAAAACGGCTGTTTTTTGCTTTAAAATTTATGATTTTTTTAACCTAAAATTTCTTGACAATGAATTTATGCCGCCTTATAATAGTTAGCAGGCTAACATTATTGGAAAGCGGATGTGATATGAACAGAGAAAACAATATAGGCTTCGCTGTGCGGCGCCTTTCAAACATCATCAGGCGCGATATTGAAAAATCAAGCCGAAGGCTCGGATTTGACCCGGTAAAAGGGGTAAATGGCTGGGCAATAGATTTCTTTTTTGAAAATCGGGACAAGGATATTTTCCAAAAGGATTTTGAAAACAAATTTTCAATCCGGCGCTCAACCGCAAGCCGGATATTAAAGTCGATGGAACAAAAGGGACTTATTGAGCGAATCAGCGTTCAAAGTGATGCAAGGCTTAAAAAAATCGTCCTGACCGATAAAGCCATTCAGCTTTACAACATAATTGAAAGGGAAATCGAACAGCGTGAGCAAAGATTGCGAAAAGGAATCAGTGATGAGGATATAAAGAAATTTTTTGAATTGATAGATAAATTTGCATCAAACATGGAGGAAGACAATGATTAAAACCTTGTCAAAAAGCATCAGGGAATATAAGCTGCCTTCAATTCTCACACTTGTTTTGATTATGGGAGAAGTGATTACTGAGGTAGCTATACCTTTTATTACGGCACGTCTTGTAAACAATATAAAGTATTCGGCACCCATTGAAACTGTACTGAAAACCGGATTGCTTTTGGTTTTATTGGCCGTATTATCGCTACTTTGCGGCGGTATTGCTGCTGTTACCTGCGCAAATGCATCAGCCGGATTTGCGAAAAATTTGCGCGGCGATTGCTTTAGAAAAATTCAAAGCTTTTCCTTTGAAAATATTGATAAATTCGCCTCTACATCTTTGGTTACACGTCTTACGACCGACATTAACTATGTTCAGATGGCCTACATGATGATAATAAGAATCGCCGTTAGAAGTCCCATGATGTTTGTTTTTGCAATAGCCATGGCATACATTATGGGCGGCAAGCTTGCAACCTCTTTCGTAGTGGTTGTGCCGGTCCTTATTTTCGGCTTTGTGTTTATTGCCAAAAAGGCCTTGCCGGCCTTCAAGCGGGTTTTTCGCAAATATGATAAATTAAACGAATCGATTGAAGAAAACGTGCGCGGTATGCGTGTCGTCAAGGGTTTTGCAAGAGAGGAATACGAAAAGCAGAAATTCGGCGCCGCTTCGGACGATATTTGCAAGGATTTTACCAAAGCCGAAAGAATTGTTGCGCTCAATTCCCCTATTATGCAGTTTTGTATGTACTTTAATACGGTCGGAATTTTGTTTTTAGGCTCCTACCTTGTCATTAAAAGCGGCGCCACCACCGTAGATATAGGACAAATT
>JBMNVM010000104.1:0-6020 GCA_050946805.1 Acutalibacteraceae bacterium
TTAGTTTATGATATAATCTTTAATAATATTTATTTAAAAGCGGGATGAATAAATGAAAAAAGTGGACAGTACGGTTATCAAAGAAACTAAATATATAGCGTACTTTACTTTTATTTTAAGCCTTTTAATGCAATCATTCTTTCTTGTGATTTCACAATGGGATTACACGGTGCTTTTAGGCAATATTTTAGGCTTTGCCGCAGCGGTGGGGAACTTTTTCCTTTTAGGTATTACAGTTCAGCACGCATTGCTAAGGGATGAAAAAGGCGCAAAGCTGTTAATAAGATTTTCCCAGGCTTTACGAATGCTTTTTTTGGTGCTTATTGCGTTGATAGCATATCTTGCGCCTATGTTCCACGTTCTTGCAGTAATTATCCCCTACCTGTTCCCGCGAATTGCAATAGCCTTTAGACCATTTATTATAAAAAAATAAGATCCGCAAATTTAAATGAGTGGTGATTTGTTTTTGAAGAACACAACCCTTAGGTTTAAAATTACAGATGCCTTTTATATTGCCATGATGGTTTTACCATTATGTTTCGGTATTGTACTTAAAGTCCTTACCAATCTCGCAAGCGAGGGCATTGAGCTTACCGGCGCCGGAATTTATTTTACACTGAAAATGCCTATTCAGGATTTCCCGGTAACCGAAGCGCAGGTAAATTCCCTGCTGGTACTTATAACTCTGTTCTTTTTCTGCCGCTATATGACCCACGGCATAAAGGAAAGAATAAAACTTCGCCGCCAGCATTTTTCGGAGTTGATTGTCGAAAAGGCGGACAAGCTGGTAAAAGAAAATATGGGAAAATATTTTGCAGGCTATGCCCCCTTTATTATTGCCATAATAGCTTTATCGGCTTTGTCAAGCCTTCTCTCGCTTTTAGGGCTTTTCCCACCCACGTCGGACCTTAATATCGTCGGCGGATGGGCAATTTTAGTATTCATACTTATCACCTACTACAAAATGAAATGCGGGCCGCTTTATTACTTTAAAGGCTTTACCGAACCGGTAGCAATTTTGACACCTATCAACTTTATCAGCGAATTTGCCACGCCCGTTTCCATGGCCTTTCGTCATTACGGAAACATTCTTTCGGGAAGGGTAATATCGGTGCTGCTGGCTTCGGCGCTTGGCGGACTTTCATCACTTATATTCTCATTTCTGCCGAAAATTCTTTCCAATATCCCGTTTTTACAAATTGGCATTCCCGCTGTGCTGTCGGTTTATTTCGATGTCTTCAGCGGTTGCCTGCAGGCCTTTATTTTCGCCATGCTTACAATGATGAATGTTTCGGGCGGATTCCCTGCAGAAGAATATGAAAAGCGAAAGCTAAAAAAACTTAAAAAGTCTTAAATTATTTTGGAGGTTAAAAATATGGAACTTGCACTTGGTATTATTTTAGGATGCTGCGCTTTAGGCGCCGGAACTGCTATGATCGCCGGTATCGGCCCCGGTATCGGTGAAGGTAACGCGGTGGCAAAGGCCTGCGAGGCAATAGCACGTCAGCCCGAAAGCAAAAGCGACGTTACCACAACACTCTTAATGGGTTGCGCTATTGCAGAAACCACCGGTCTTTATGCGCTTGTTATTGCTATTTTGCTTATCTTCGTAGCACCCCGCCTTTTGGTCAACATCCTTGTTGATACATTATCCTCTTTATAAGAGCAAATTTAAATTAGGACGAATAATATGCAGTCATTGGATGTAATTTCTATAAATATTTGGCAAATAATTGTTTCCCTTTTAAATCTTGTGCTGCTTTATCTGATTATAAGGAAATTTCTTTATAATCCCGTTAAAAAATTGCTGGAAAATCGCCAAAAAGCAATTGAGGGCGAATACACCGCCGCCGAGGAAGCCAATAAGCAGGCTACCGAGCATAAAAAGGCTTATGAAGAAAAGCTGTCGACCGCAAAGCATGAGGCTGACAGCATAATTCAGTCTGCCGTAGAACTTGCCGCTTCCCGCGAGAAAGAAATAATTTCCGACGCAAAGAAAGAGGCCGAGGGAATCATCAATAAAGCGAAGGCGGATGCCGAGCTTGAAAGACGCAAGGCTGAGGACAGCATCAGACAGGAAATCATTGAGCTTGGCACCTTAATCTCCGAGAAAATACTTCAGCGTGAGATTAAACCGGAAGACCACACAAAGATGATAGATTCCTTTATTGAGGGATTAGGTGATAACGATGGCGGAACCGTATAAGGAGTATGCCGGGGCGCTTTTCGCCCTTGCGACCAAAAATGGAAAGCTTGGCGAATATTCTGCCGCATTGACCGAAATACGCAAGATTTTTGATGAAAATCCGGAATATTCCCTCTTTTTAAGCTCCCCTGCCTGCAGTCTTTCGGAACGGCTTGCCGCTATTGATGAAGCTTTCGGCAACAGGTATCCGGAATATATAGTTTCGTTTTTGAAGCTGCTTTGCGAAAACGGCAGAATAAAGGATCTGCCCCGTTGTATTGACGGATTTGAGGATTTAAAAAGGTTTTTTGAAAACTGTGCCTTGGCAACCGTGTATTCGGCGGTGGAACTGACCGATTCGCAAAAGCAAAAGCTTTGCGAAAGGCTTAACAAAGCTACCGGTAAAACGGTACAGGCTAAATATATCATTGACAAAAGCCTTATCGGCGGAATTAAGGTAGAGGTTGACGGTAAAACCTTTGACAGCAGCATTCAAAAGCAATTCCAAAAAATTAAGGGCGTGATGAACGGATGAACAATGCGCATGAGATAGGCGACATAATAAAAGCGCAAATAGAGCATTACAAGTCTCGTATTGAAATGGAGGAAACCGGAAAGGTAATCCTTGTAGGAGACGGTATTGCCAGAGTATACGGTCTTAAAAACTGTATGGCCAACGAGTTGCTGGAGTTTAACGACGGCAGCTTTGGCGTTGCGCAGAACTTGGAGGAAGAAACGGTATCGGTTGCGATACTTTCCAATAATAACGGTATAAAAGAGGGCGACGATGTACACAGAACCGGCAAGGTTTTGTCTGTCCCCGTGGGCGAAGGATTTTTAGGCCGAGTTGTTAACGCCCTCGGCGAGCCGATTGACGGCAAAGGGCCCATCGAACATAGCGGCACACGGCCCATAGAATCTGAAGCGCCGGGAATTATCGAGCGCGAAAGCGTTAGCGTGCCGCTGCAGACCGGCATTAAGGCTATTGACAGTATGATACCGATAGGCAGGGGTCAGCGTGAGCTGATTATCGGCGACCGACAGACCGGCAAAACCGAGATTGCCATTGATACTATTATAAATCAAAAGAATACAGGGGTTATTTGTATTTATGTTGCAATTGGGCAAAAAAGCTCCACAGTGGTACAAATAGCCAACAATCTTGCCAAAAACGGCGCAATGGATTATACAATAATCGTCTCGGCCACCGCGTCAGAAAGTGCGCCGCTTCAGTACATTGCGCCATACAGCGGCTGCGCAATGGCCGAATATTTCCGTGAAAAAGGACGCGATGTTCTTATAATTTATGACGATTTAAGCAAGCATGCGGTGGCATACCGTGCGCTCTCGCTTCTTATTCGCCGTCCGCCCGGAAGAGAAGCCTACCCGGGAGACGTATTCTACCTTCACTCAAGATTACTTGAGCGTGCGGCCTGCGTATCAAAAGAATACGGCGGCGGCTCTATTACCGCGCTGCCGATTATCGAAACACAGGCCGGCGACGTTTCGGCATATATTCCCACAAACGTAATTTCAATTACCGACGGTCAGATATTCCTTGAAACCGAGCTTTTCCATTCCGGCATTATTCCGGCAATAAACCCCGGTATTTCTGTAAGCCGTGTCGGCGGCTCCGCGCAGCTTAAGGCCATGAAAAAGGTTGCCGGCGAATTGAAGCTTTTGTATTCGCAGTACCGTGAGCTGCAGTCCTTTGCCCAGTTCGGAAGTGACCTTGATGCCGATACCAAGGCACGCTTGGCGCTTGGTGAAAGAATTGTAGAGGTGCTAAAGCAGGACAGAAACTCTCCGGTGCGTGTCGGTTATCAGGTTGCCATTGTATATGCCGTAATTAAGGGATATCTTGACAATGTACCCGTAAGTGACGTTAAGAATTACGAAGCAAAGCTGTTTTCTAAACTCCAGAATGAACACGGAAATTGGCTTTCCCGCATAGAATCGGGATACTTTGAGGAATCGGACGAAAACGAGCTTAAAGAAATCCTCTCAAAGATGCAGGTGTAGCATATGGGCGGAAATACAAAAGCACTTCGCTTAAGGATAAAAAGTGTTTCCTCCACATTACAGCTTACAAAGGCTATGGGGCTTGTGGCATCATCTAAAATACGGCGCGCGAATAATGCCATGATAAAAGCCAGACAGTACACCGATGCCCTTCAAAAATCAATCGCCCTTTTAACTAAAAGCCCGGAGTCTTTAAAAAGCCCGTATATGAGGGAAACCGAAAACCCGAAACTTCGAATAATTGTAATTGCGGGCGACCGTGGCCTTGCGGGCGGATACAACTCGAATGTTTTTAAACTTTGCGCTTTATTCCCACAAGCTGAGTTTATACCCTTTGGCAAACGCGCCTGCGACCGTTTCAGAAAACCCGTTATTTCCTCCGAGTATTACAGCAACGAGGATATAATCAACCTTGCCGACAGCCTTTGCAGCGATTTTGCCGAGCAAAAGTTCGATAAATTGGGTATTATCTATACAAAATATGAATCCGCAATGGTGCAGACGGCCGAAGTCAAATGGGTTCTTCCTTTAGAAAAATTCGAAGACCGAAAACAAAACGCCGATATAATATTCGAGCCGGATCATATTACGGTGCTTAACAATGTAATTCGTGAATATGTTTCGGGTATATTGTTCTGGTGCTTGCGTGAAAGCTTTGCGAGCGAAGTCGCCGCCAGAAAGATGGCAATGGACTCCGCCGGCAAAAACGCAAAGGAAATGACAGATGATTTAAAGCTTCAGTACAATCGGGCAAGACAGGGCGCTATCACTCAGGAAATAACGGAAATTGTTGCCGGAAGCAACAGTTAGTATTTTCAAAGCCTGCCGTGCTGCTTTATGTGTAAAACCAATCAAGAGGTGAAACTGTTGGATAAATTAAACGTAGGAAAAGTAATTCAGGTAATGGGGCCTGTCGTAGATGTCCGTTTTAACGAAGGGGAACTCCCCCCTATTTTAAATGCACTTACCATACCGATAGAAGATAAAACCTTAACGGTAGAAGTAGCCCAGCATATCGGCGACAATACCGCAAGATGTATTGCCATGGCTTCGACCGACGGTTTACAGCGTGGTGTAGCGGTTACAGACACCGGCTCTCCCATAAGCGTGCCGGTGGGACGTGAAACCTTGGGTCGCATATTTAATCTTTTGGGCGATGCTATCGATAACCAGCCCACCCCCGAAACAAAGGAGCGCTGGATTATTCACCGCAGCGCCCCCGAATATGACGAATTAGCCACAAGCGAGGAAATTTTCGAAACCGGCATTAAGGTAATTGATCTTATCTGTCCCTATGCCAAGGGCGGAAAAATCGGTCTTTTCGGCGGCGCCGGTGTCGGAAAAACCGTTATTATTATGGAGCTTATCAATAATATTGCCAAGGAACACGGCGGCATATCGGTATTTACCGGTGTCGGAGAGCGCACCCGCGAGGGTAACGACCTTTACAACGAAATGAAGCAGTCGGGCGTTCTTAATAACACAACTTTGGTTTACGGCCAGATGAACGAGCCGCCGGGAGCCCGTATGCGTGTCGCCCTTTCAGGCCTTACAATGGCCGAATACTTCCGCGACAGCGAAGGTCAGGACGTTCTTTTGTTTATTGATAACATTTTCCGTTTCACACAGGCCGGAAGCGAAGTTTCGGCGCTGCTTGGCAGAATGCCCTCCGCAGTCGGTTATCAGCCTACCCTTGCAAATGAAATGGGCGCTTTGCAGGAGCGTATCACATCAACCAAAAAGGGGTCTATTACCTCAATTCAGGCGGTATACGTCCCTGCCGACGACCTTACCGACCCCGCACCTGCCACAA
>JBMNVM010000105.1:0-5875 GCA_050946805.1 Acutalibacteraceae bacterium
TCAGTCTTCATCCGCAATGACGGTTATGCTTGTAGGCTTAGTAAACTCAAGAATAATATCTTTTGCGGATACATTCCAGATTATAATGGGTTCCAATGTAGGGACAACCCTTACCTCTTGGATACTTATACTTACCGGAATTAATGCCGAAAACAACTTCTTTTTAACCCTCTTAAAGCCGATGATATTCGGTTTTATACTGGCCTTTATCGGCATTGCGCTGCGAATGTTGGCAAAAAGTGAGAAGAAAAAAATATCGGCACAATCTTTATAGGCTTTGCCGTTCTTATGACCGGAATGGAATTTATGAGCTCTGCTGTAAGCAGCTTCAAGGATGCGCCTTCTTTCCAGTCAATGCTTGTAGCTTTTTCAAGCCCTGTTATTGCATTTTTGGCATCTAATTTCTTTACGGGAATTATTCAGTCATCCGCGGCAACGGTAGCGATTGTTCAGTCGCTTGCTCTAACGGGGGTTATTGACTACAATATTGCCATTCCGCTTGTGCTTGGTGCAAATGTCGGAACCTGCATGACCGCACTTCTTTCATCCTTTGGAACCTCAAGGGATGCCAAACGGGTTGTCGCACTGCATTTTTATTCAAAGCTTATAGGAAGTATAGGTTACATCATTATAATCTATTTTGCCCGTTTAATTGTACCTGAAATATTTGCGCTGCCGGCTACCATGATCGGTGTTGCCGTTATTCATACCGTATTTAATATTTCAAACACAATAGTCCTTACTCCCTTTAAAAAATATATGCTTCGCCTTTGTGAAATCACAGTTAAATCAAAGGACGAAAAAACTCATACCATATTTTTGGACGAGCGTTTGTTCAACAACACCCCGCTTGCCATTTCGGAATGCCGCAGGCTTTCAAACGAAATGGCGGAGCTTGCAAAGGACTCTATATTAAAGTCCATTAGGATCATTAATAATTTTGATGCCGAAACCGCAAAACAAATTATGAAACAGGAAAATCTTACCGATAAATATGAGGACAGGCTTGGTACCTACTTAGTAAGGCTAAGCAGCAATAAGCTTGAAGAAACCTCATCCCACAGCATTGCACGAATGCTGCACAGTATCGGAGATTTTGAAAGAATAGGCGACCACGCCTTGAATTTATGCCGCCTTGCGGAAGAAATGCATACTAAAAAAATTTCCTTCTCGGCAAAAGCCAAAAAGGAGCTTGATGTCATAACCGGCGCGATTACAGAGATTATCGATATGACCGTATCCTCGTTCATTAACGATGATGTTGCCCTTGCTTCCCGTGTAGAGCCGCTTGAACAGGTTATTGACAAGTTAAAAAGTAAGCTTAAGGCTATGCATGTATCACGTCTGCAAAACGGCGAATGTACTATTGAGCTTGGTTTTATATTTACCGATATTATCGCAAATTTTGAACGCATTTCCGATCATTGTTCGAATATCGCCGTCTACACAATGCAGATATCTGACGATAGGCTTGATACCCATAAGTACCTTAAAGGAATTAAAAATTCCGCTGCGGGCAACTTTATGGACGAATATAACATGTTTGAGAAAAAGTATTCACTAAATTAAATATCTGTTAAATCAAAAAACGGGGCTGCCAATTAAGGCAGCCCCGTTAAAAATAATCCGAATTTACCTGATATACCCGCCGTCTTCAATAATCTGCCTGCGAAGCAGAGATACGTCAATTTCATGAACATTGATGTTCGGCTGCTTCACCGCGATTACGGCGGCCTTGCCGGCAGCTTCGCCCATGCAAAGGCAGACCGGCATGACCCTTGTGCTGCCCTGAACCGCACGGTCGGTAGAAATGCTGCGACCCGCAACCAAAACATTTTTAAGGTTTTTGGGTGTTAAGCACCTGTAAGGAACACCGTGCGACTCGCCTTTTTCATATCGATGTTCACCGGCTTTTGAGTCAAGCTTTCCTTCGCTTATAAGCTTTGCATCGTCCTTTTTTTTGTGAATATCAATATAATAGCTGTTTCTGCAAATCTCGTCTGGGAAGGTTCTGCGCTCCAAATAATCATCGATATTAAGCACATAATCCCCTAAAATCCTTCGCGTCTCCCTGATTCCCATCAAGGGCGCGGTATGTGAAATGACCGAGTCAGCAAAGGCTTCGGGTCGGTAATCTTTCAGCGCGCGGAGGATTTCATATGCCAGCTGCCTGCCCCTGATTAATGCCTTTGAAACGCTTACGGGGTCGGTGTTGTCAACATCCCATATGTGTCCGGCATTGAAACCGACCGTGCCGTAATATACTTCATTATTGCACAGGTGAGTGTCGGGGATATCATACTCTCCGGAAGCGACGATTTTATGTATCGGACTGTCGGGATTATGAGGATGCAGGCTGCCGCCCTCGCGGTATGCCTTCATATTGATATTTGAAACCTCGAAGCAGTGGGTTGCCGGCTGATAGCCGCCGTCATCCTCCGGCGGCAGCAATTGCGCTCCCGCCATAAAGGCAAGGTCGGCATCTCCCGTACAATCAATATATACTTTGGCCTTATATGCCGTAAGACCCGCCTTGTTGCTGACAATTACGGTTTCAATATTGCCGCCCTCTGCTTCAACATCGCATATTAAAGAATTAAAAAGAACATCGGCTCCCGATTCCGTAACCTTTTCATCGTAAACGATTTTAAGGTGTTCGGGGTTAATCGGCACCCAGTCGTACCAGTCTTCATCCACATGCGGAACCCCTTTTCGCGCTTCCATGAAAATTTCTTCAGCTATTCCTTTGTAGATTATCTTCTCTTTATCGGTAAACGGGCACCACGCCGGCACAAGCCCCATTGTTCCCATGCCGCCAAGACAGCCGGTAGCCTCTATAAGCAGAGTTTTGGCTCCCTTTCTTGCCGCAGCTATTGCCGCGGCGCAGCCTGCCGGACCGCCACCCGCAACAATCACTTCGTATTGGTCGTTAAGCTCAAGTTCCTTTGGTTTTAATGTGTACTTTTTCATAACCCTACCTCCAAAAAAGCAGTCACCTTACACATTATAATCCGGTGTTTTAGAATAGTCAATCAAAAAGGTACTTATTTAAATCAACTTTATAGTCTTTTACCTCTATCCCGTCTTTTTCAAGGCGCCTTTTCTGCTCATCAATTCCGCCGAAGCCGAAATTTACAGCCAATTCTCCCTTGGAATTTACCACCTTAAAGCACGGATATTTGTCCGGGTCGGGGTTGTTATGCAAAATATTTCCAACCACCCTTGCAAGATTTTTGTTGCCGAGAGCCTTGGCAATTCTGCCGTAGGTAGTAACCTTACCTTTCGGGATTTTTAAAAGATATTCGTATACTTTATCTTTCATATTTACAACGCCCTTCTTTTGTTGTATACTTTTATGTATATTTTAATATATTATTCTTGGAGGTGCGCTATGGTAAAGCATGTTATTTTGTGGACACTCAAACCCGAGTATTCCCACGATGAAAAGGAAAGAATAAAAGCACGGATTAAAAATTCGCTTGAGGGTCTTTACGGAAAAATACCCGGACTTCTTGAAATGAAGGTAAATATCCATCCGCTTCCCGGTTCCAATGCCGATTTAATGCTGGACAGCACTTTTGAAAGCGAAGACGCGCTGCGAATCTATGCAACCCATCCGGCACATATAGCCGTTGCTAACGCAATGGTGCGTCCCTATACCGCGACCAGACACTGCATGGATTTTTTGGCGGAATAAACTGCAATTTATGTACATAAAAATGAAAATTCGAAAAACTCCCTCCTATGAGAAATTAAAAGAAATAGGAGGGAATTTTAATTTTCCGAAAACTTTTTTAATAAAACCTCTAAGCCTTTACATCCACAGACAAAACCGCGCTCTTAAGTCCTTCAGCCGATGCGTAAACCTTTAAAGTGCCGGGACGGTCAGACAGTTTTACCGCGACACCTATTCTTCCCGCGCGCATTTTTCTTGTGGATTTAAAAATGGTGTCGTGTTCGGTTATATCCGAACCTGTTGAGTAGATATAACCTGCCGAATTAGTCCAAAAGGTAACCTCTGGGCTTGCATCATATACCTCGTTGCCGTCTTGGTCGACAACATAACAGCTTACAATAGCAATATCCTTGCCGTTTGCGTGAATGTCAAGACTATCAAGGCTAAGCATTAAACGGCAAGGCTCTCCCGAGGTTATTCGCACATCCCTTACGACGATTTTTGTGCCGTCATACGCCACAACCTCAAGCCTTCCGGGGGCGTATGGCACCACCCACTCACCGTGTCCGTACCTTTCAATCTCGCGGCTGCCAAGGCTTTCGCCGTTCAAGAACAGCTCAAGGCGCGGGGCATTTGTGTAAGCGAAAACCTTAATCGGCTCACCCTCCATACCCTTAAAATTCCAATGGGGCAGCAGATGAACCATATACTCGTCTGTCCAGTGGGATTTGTTCTGGTAAAAAGCATCCTTTTTCTGCATGAATAAATCAACCGCTCCGCTTTGAGAGCAAAGGCGCGGCCAGACCGCCTCTCCGCGATGCTCGAAGGCAATCCACTGGTAGCCGCCAAGCATCCATTCCCTTTCCATAATAAATTTCCATGTGAACTCGCGGCTTCTAAAGAGGGTATTTGTATCATGGTCGTAAGCGGGAATAAAGGCCTTGCCCGGGTCGTTGTCGAAATACCAGCCGCGGGTTGTACCTGTTGCGCAGTTCTCGCTTGACAGTATCGCCTTATCGGGATATTTTTGGTGTACTGCGTCGTAAACCTCCCAGTTGTAATTAATCCCAGCAAGGTCAAGCACATCGTAAACCGTCGCCTTGTCGGGAGAATGTGAAACGGCGGTTGTTATAAATCTTGTGTTGTCAAGCTTTCGAACCAGCGAAATCAAGGTCTCGGATATCCGCCTTCCCTCTTTGGTTGTGTGGTGCGGCTCCTCGTTGCCGATCGACCAAAAGATCACGCCGGGGCGGTTTCTGTCCCGCTTTACAAGCATTTCAAGCTGTGCTTTGCCCTCGTCAGATGAATCAAACCAGCGTGTTTCGTCCATTACAATAAAGCCGTTTTCGTCCAACGCATCCATAAGCGCCTCGGCCTGCGGGTAGTGGGTGGTGCGGTAGCCGTTGGCACCCATTTCCTTCATAAGCTCAACCTTGTAACGGTGGATGTTGTCGGGAACCGCCTTGCCTGTAAGCCCGCAGTCGGCATGACCGCAAAGCCCCTTGATTTTATAATGCTTATCGTTTATGAAAAGCCCTTTTTTGGGGTCTATTTTAAGGGTTCGAAAACCGAACTTTACATCATACACATCGCAAAGCGCCTTGCCGTTATATACGCTGGTGCGCATGGTGTATTGATTGGGTGAATCGGGCGACCAGAGCTTCGGGGATTCTACCAAGAAGGAATATTTAAATGTTTTCTTATCCTTTTCGGTCACTGTGCCGCCGGCCTCGCAGACAGCTACGGTGCGGCCGTCAGCATCGATAATCTCGCCTTTTATTTTTACGCTTTTGCGATTAAAAAAATCATTTCTGATTACGGCTTCGGTTTTGACCGTCCAGCTTCCGTCCGGATTTTTAGCGGGTGCCGCGTATACACCCCACAAATCGACCGATACAAGTCCGGTTTTTATAAGCTTTACATGCCTGTAAATGCCGCCGCCTTCATACCACCAGCCCTCGTGCTGTTTTGTAGAAACGTAGACCGATACAGTGTTTTCTTCATCAAACTTCGCAAAGTCGGTTATATCCACCTCAAAGCCGGTGTAGCCGCAAAAATTGTGCTTTAGCAAACAGCCGTTGACATATACCGTCGCATATGTCGCAACCCCTTCGAAAAACAGGGTTATGCGTTTATTCTCGTCCTCTTTCGACAGTCTGAATTTTTTTATGTACCAAGCGTTGTGGTAAGGGAAAAATC
>JBMNVM010000106.1:0-5854 GCA_050946805.1 Acutalibacteraceae bacterium
TCAAATTACAGCACAAAAGCAATTTATAAAGCTACGCATACTGATGAACTTTTCGCTGACGGAAAGACACATCTGCGCATAGATTATAAGGTGTCGGGTTTGGGTTCAAATTCATGCGGGCCGGATCTTCAGGAGAAATATCGGTTAAATGAGAAAAACATCCATTTTGAATTTGAAATTAACATAAAAAAATAGCTAAAAAAATTTAATTTTTGTTTGACTATTTGTTCATATTATGTTAAAATTTTATGTATATCGAATAGCTTGTGTCAGATTCGATTTTAGAGGGGATTGTTTTTGTGAAAGAGCGCTTGTTGCTTTCTTCGCCTACGATGCATTCCGAAGAAATGGCATTTATTAAAGATGCCTTCGAGAAGAATTGGATTGCACCGTTAGGTTTGAACTGCGATAATTTCGAAAAGGAAATAGGCGAGTATATTAAATTCGGCTTGGATGAGGATTTTTACTGCCTGTCGCTTAATTCCGGCACTTCCGCTTTGCATTTGGCTGTAAAGCTGGCAGGGGTCAAACCAGGCGACATTGTTTTGTGCAGTGATATGACCTTTGCTGCAACCGTAAACCCCATTTCATATGAGGGCGGAATTCAGGTCTTTATCGATTCGGAACGGGAGTCATGGAATCTTGACCCGGAAGCCTTAGAGAAAGCCTTTCAAAAGTATCCGACCGCTAAGGTTGTCATGCTTGCGCACCTTTATGGAACCCCCTCCAAAATGGATGAAATAGTTGAAATTTGTAAAAGACACAATGCGATTTTAATCGAAGATGCCGCGGAAGCCCTTGCTTCGACCTATAAGGGCAGAAAATGCGGTACTTTCGGAAAATACAATGTATTCAGCTTTAACGGAAATAAAATTATTACCACCTCGGGCGGCGGAATGCTTATAACCCGAAGCGCTAAAGACAGAAACAAGGCCTTTTACTGGGCAACCCAGTCAAGGGAGCCGGCGCCGTGGTATCAGCATGAAGAACTCGGCTACAATTACCGTATGTCAAACATAGTCGCAGGCATAGGCAGAGGGCAACTTTTACATATCGGGGAACATCAAAGTTTGAAAAAACAGATTTATAACCGCTATAAAGAAGGTTTCAAAGATTTGCCCTTGCAGATGAATCCGTATCTTGCGGAGTCCGAGCCGAATTTCTGGCTTTCCTGCATTTTGCTTGACAAATCGTTAAAGCTTTCTCCGATGGATATTTTCTACCGTCTTGAGGAAGAAAATATCGAAAGCCGGCCTTTGTGGAAGCCCATGCATTTACAGCCGGTATTCAAAAAGAACGATTTTATTACGGTTGGCGATGAAGCTGTAAACGAAGACCTCTTTTCACGCGGTCTTTGCCTGCCAAGCGATATTAAGATGACAAAAGAACAGCAGGATACGGTAATTTCAATCATAACCGATATGGTAAAAAAAGCGTTATAAAATTCGGGACTGCCAAACGGCAGTCCCGAAAAATTTATCTAACCTTTGTTTTCCGCTTAAATTTTTGCTATAATATTTTCAATATCTTTAAATATGCCTTCGGTAATCCTTTCGGCTTCGTCCCGTGTTTTGGCACGAACAGAAGAATATATTTTAAGTTTCGGCTCCGTACCGGACGGGCGGACAACAAGGCTGCAGCCGCCGGTTAATATGAATTTAACCACGTCGGATTTCGGCAGCCCCTCTATTCCGTTTAAATAGTCAATAACCCGCAGGGTTTCAAGTCCTGCGAATTGTAAATTCTCTTGTCTTATAAAGCTCATAATTTTTTGCATTTTCTCATGACCCGAAAGTCCTTCAAAATCATAGGATTTAAGCGAATTATGAAAATACCCGTAAGTTTCATAAAGCTGCTCCAAGCGGTCTTGCAGGGTAATACCAAGCGTTTTGTAATAATCTGCCATTTCGCATATCAAAAGGGAGGCGTTTACCCCGTCCTTGTCCCTGACATATGTGCCGCTTAAATATCCGCAGCTTTCCTCAAACCCGAAAATGTAGTTTTCCTCTTTATTTTCCCTTTCAAGATTTCCGATATATTCGCCGATATATTTAAACCCCGTGAGCACATTCACGATTTTTACATTATATTTTTCGGCGATTTTTTCTGCCATAGCTGTTGTAACAATGGTTTTTACCGCTACGGGATCGGGCGGCATATTGCCGGTTTTACTTCTTTGTTTTAATATAAAATCAAGCAAAAGTATGCCTATTTCATTACCGGTAAGAAGTGAAAACCCGCCGTCCTTTGTCTTTACTGCCACCCCCACACGGTCGCAATCGGGGTCGGTGGCCAGCATTATGTCCGACCCGCTGTTTTTGGCATATTCAATACCGAGCGTTAAAGCGCTTTTATGTTCAGGATTCGGGAAGGGGCAGGTAGGGAACTGGCCATCCGGCTTTGCCTGCTCTTTTACAAGAATAATTTCATTAAAACCGTTGGCGGCAAGCACCCTTGTAACGGGCTTTAAACCGGTACCGTTTAAAGGGGTATAGACTATTTTAATTTTTTTGTCAACCTTTTGATTCCGAATTAAAACCGACTGTGTTGACACTTCGTTTATGTAGGAGTCGAAAACCTTTTCGGGAATAAATTTTATAATTCCGCTTTTAAGACCCGTTTCAAACCCTACCTTGCAATAGTCTGAAAAAGGGTCGATTTTTTTAATTTCTGCCGAAATGCTTGCGGCAGCCTCTTCGGTTATCTGGCAGCCGTCAGCCCCGTATACCTTGTAGCCGTTATATACAGCCGGATTGTGAGAAGCCGTTATCATAATGCCGGCAGAGCATTTAAGGTTTCGCACCCCAAAGGACAATAGGGGAGTCGGCATAAGTTCCCGAAAAATATGAACCGTTATTCCGTTCCCCGCCAAAATTTCGGCAGAAAGATGGGCAAATTCCCTCGACATAAGCCGCGAGTCATAGCTTATCGCGACCGATTTGTTAAGTGGGAAATGTTTTTTGATGTAAGCTGCAAGCCCGCTTGTGGCTTTGCCGACGGTATAGATATTCATGCGGTTGCTGCCGGCGCCTAAAATACCTCTAAGTCCGCCGGTGCCAAAGGTCAGCTCCTTGAAAAATGCGTCCTCTTTTTCGGTTTGGGTCATTTCTTTAAGCTGTTTTAAAAGATCGGGAGATTTGACCTTTGCAACCCAAGTGTTATACCGCTTTTCAATCTCGGTGTTCATTTTATTACCTGCTTTCGGTACAGAGTGCCAAAAGGTCGTTAATATCCGCAGTCGCCAAGCACTCAACGGTATCGCTGGCGCCATAGTAAATCTTAACTTCGCCATCAGGCTCGGCAATCATGCCGCCCGGGAAGATAACCTGATGCCTGAAGCCCTGCTCGGTTTCAAAAGGAAGCTCGGGGGCAATAAGCGGCTCTTTGGACATTCCGATAACCTTTGACGGGTCGTTTAAATCAAGCAGCATAATCCCTGCAGAGTATCTCTTTTTCCATTCGTCCTGCCAGCCGTTTTTGCCGCGGTTTTGGTCAATATCAACCGCGTGGAAAAGGGTAAGCCAACCTTTTTCGGTTTTTATGGGAGGTGCGGCGGGCCCGATTTTGTCATTGGCATAGGGCACGTCCTCAACACCAAGAACAAGTTCGGACTCTCCCCAGAATTTAAGGTCCGGCGAAGCGGAAAGCCATATGTCAAACCTGTCTTTCCCGCCGCGGCTGTAAACCGTAAAGGGTCTTTCAAGACGGTAGAACATGCCGTTGATTTTTTCGGGGAAAAGAACCATGTTGCGATTGTCAGGGATAGACAGACTGATGAATTCAATTTTATCAAAGCTGTCATTTACGGATGCTATGCAGCCGCGTATGCCGTGCTTTGTATCCATAGCAAGGCATAAATAGGGTTTTCCCTTAATTATGGTAATCCGCGGGTCATAAATTCTTTCAATCTCGCCGTTAGGATCCAAATCACGGCTGTCAAAAAGGGGTTTCGGGTTTACCTTCCAGCCGTCAATGCCGTTGTCGCTGTAAGCAACGCCTATCGAGGTGCCGGCAAAATACTTTTTCTCGTATTCCTCCTCGGTCGTTCCGTAATCGTTTCTGAAAACCATTACATATTTACCGTTAAACTTTGCCACACCGGCGTTAAAGATTAAAGATGCTTCATAGGGTATATCGTCTTTTGTAAGAATCGGCGCGGGAAGCTTCTTAATGCAGCCTGCGCTGAAAATTTTAGGTTCCATTATAGGCATTACAAACAACTCCTTTGTGTTTTTTATCATTATAATATATTAATTTGCTAAAATCTTTGCGTTTTCTATGATTATATTGCAATTTCTATCTTTTCCTGATATAATTATTTGACAATATTGCAAAAATTACTTTTTTACGGTGATATAATGGTAAACAGCATAGAAAAACACCTATTAAAGAATTACGACAGCTACTCCTCTCCGCAGAAATACGGTATTCGTTGCATGGTTCATTTCCCGGACGGTTCTTATCCGCTCCACCGCCACGATTATTTTGAGATTGAGTATATATACGATGGAGAGATGGAGCACGAATTAAACGGTATTCGGGAAACACTAAAAAAGGGGAGCTGCTATGCGCTGGCGCCGGACGACATTCATCGTTTTACGGTTACAAAGCCGATTGTTATACGCAATCTCGGTATATATTATAAAGATGCGCCGCCGCAGATACAAAAACTGATTAACAGAGAAAAGCTGCCCCATACGGCGCAAATTCCGCCCAAAAAGATGCAAATTATTGATGAATGGTTTTTCAAAATAAGGGAATGTATTGAAAGTAACTGTCAATACTCATTAGAGAGGATAACAGCCTATACAACCCTTTTATTGACCACGATTTTCGATATTTCAAAACCCTTAATAGGTCAAAAATTGTCCGGCGGGTATAAATATATTGCAAGTGCGCTTGATTTTATCGAGGACAATTTTGCGCAGCCAATATCCCTTGAGGATGTTTCAAGCCATGTTAACTTAACACCTAATTATTTCAGTCGCCTTTTTAAGGAGATTTGCGGCTGCACTTTTCTTGATTATCTTACAAACCATCGCATAGAAAAGGCAAAAATCTTTTTAACCGCAACCGACAAGAGCATTACCGAAATAGCCTTTGCCTGCGGTTTTGGCTCCTTTTCGTCCTTTTCAAGGGCTTTCAAAAGCATTTGCAACTGCAGGCCGAACGATTACCGCAAGTTTTCAGCTGAATATAATCACGAAGTTATGTAAACCTTTATAATAAAGATTATTAACAGAATTTAAGGTGGATAAATTTTGAAACATAAAAATAAGACAAAAAGAAATATCGCTTGGGTAACTTTAATACTGCTGCTTGCAAATATAGTATTTTTCCTGACCGTTTGGCTTATGACCGAATACGAAAAGGTTTTGCTCGATCAGTTTATTTATCAACTCAAATCCCCCGTTACCGGTGCCGAAAATTCGATTGTGGGAAACGGATTTTTATACATGGGCGGCTTTGCGTTCAGCCTAACCGCCATCGAGACACTGCTGTTTTTACTTTTGACGGGAAGACTATCTAAGGTTTTTAAATTTAAAAAATATTTGTCCTATACAAAAACAAAATTCTGTCAGGCTTTAAAGAAAACAGCGCTACCGATAAGTCTTGCCTGCCTGATTTTAAGTGCCTCTTTTTTTGTTGTTAAAATGGATATAGTCGGCTACGCAGCGGCCGCCATGAAAAAATCGGATTTTATAGAGAAAAATTATGTAAACCCGAATGATGTTGAAATTCGGTTCCCTGAAAACAAGCGGAATTTGGTTTTCATTTTTCTTGAATCAATGGAAAACACCTATGCCTCAAAAGAGGAGGGCGGTCAGTTTGCCGATAACCTGATACCGGAGCT
>JBMNVM010000107.1:0-5772 GCA_050946805.1 Acutalibacteraceae bacterium
ACAACAAGCGCATACATGGAACACTAGGATACAAAAGCCCGGCAGAATTTAAGCAACTACTCCTCCAAAAAACTGTCCAATAAAATGTTGCCTTTCCACCTCTCCTCCGTAGACATATGCATAATACTCAGCAATCTGCTTGAAAACGCACTAAAGGCATGCGCAAAGGTTAAAAACATCCGCGACAGAAAGCTTGCGATTTTTTCAACCGTAAAGGACGGAAAGTTTTATTTATCGGTCAGCAACAGTTATGAAGGAGAAGTGGAAATTGTTGACGGTATCCCCCAAACAGAGGCCGATGGGCATGGAATGGGTGTAAACAGTATTGCAAGCATTGTAAAAAACAATAACGGCACCTTCCTTTACGAGGCCGAAAACGGCATTTTTACGTTTAAAATGATAAATTAATTGCCAAATTTTAAAAAATTTGAAATTTAGTAACATTACTATTGACAAACGCATATAATGATGCTATAATATGCAAAAATTAATATTGTTTAAACCGTTGAGGCGGAGATAACGGCAATCATGCCTTTACAGAGAGCCTGTGTTGGTGGAAATCAGGTAAGAAACAAGTTGTCAAATGGACCGCTGAGGGTGCAGTGAAATGTGATTTTCTAATTTATGAATTTCACAGAGTATTCTGCAACGTGTTGGCATACGTCAGTTGCCGGGGATATGTTTGTATCCTGCTAAGCGCACGGGTCTACTCGTGAATCAAGGTGGCACCGCGGATAAATTGTAGTTTATTCGTCCTTGACAGAGAGAATATTTTCTGTCAAGGATTTTTTGTTATCATCTCCTTTGACAGAAAATAAGGTCAAAGGAGTTTTTATTTTATTGGAGGAGTAATTATGCTGTTGACTAAACGATGGTGCCATTAAAATAAAGTTTTTATTTTAAAATTTCACTAAAACTAAATTACTTTTGGAGGAGAACAAAATGAAATTTAATAATATTGATTTTGATACTTATTTGAAAAACTATCCGGATGAAAAAGGATTTTTCGGAAAATACGGCGGATCCTATATCCCGCCCGAACTGCAAAAGGCAATGGACGAAATTACACAAGCTTATTTCACAATCTGTAAATCCAGCAAATTTATAAGCGAACTGCGCCGCATACGCAAAGAGTTTCAGGGCAGACCTACCCCTGTTTCCTATCTTGAAAGGCTTTCCGGCAGTCTTGGCAACGCACAGATTTATGTAAAACGCGAAGATTTAAACCACACCGGCGCCCACAAGCTCAACCACTGTATGGGCGAAGGCCTGCTTGCCAAATTTATGGGCAAGAAAAAGGTTATTGCCGAGACCGGTGCCGGTCAGCACGGCGTTGCCCTTGCGACAGCCGCCGCCTATTTCGGTCTTGAATGTGATATTTACATGGGCGCGGTTGACGTTAAGAAACAGGCTCCCAATGTTGCGAGAATGAAGATTTTGGGCGCTCGGGTTATTGAGGTAACCGACGGTTTACAGACCCTTAAAGAGGCTGTTGACGCCGCCTTTACCGCCTACTGCAACGAATACAAGGATGCGATTTACTGCATCGGATCGGTAGTAGGCCCCCATCCCTTCCCCATGATGGTTCGCGATTTCCAGAGAGTTGTGGGAATTGAAGCAAGGGAGCAGTTTATTGAAATGACCGGCGAGCTTCCGGACGCGGTTGTCGCCTGTGTCGGCGGCGGCTCCAATGCTATGGGACTTTTCTCCGGCTTTTTGAATGACCCTGTTGATATATACGGCGTTGAACCTCTCGGAAGAGGTCCTGCTCTTGGCGATCATGCCGCAAGCCTTACCTACGGCAGCGAGGGCATAATGCACGGATTTAACAGCATTATGCTTAAAGACGAAGACGGCGGTCCTGCTCCCGTATATTCAATCGCAAGCGGTCTTGACTATCCGTCCTGCGGCCCCGAACACGCCTTCCTGCATGACATTGGTAGGGTTAAATATGACGTGGTTACCGACGATGAAACCATTGACGCCTTCTACAAACTCTCGCGTTTAGAGGGTATTATCCCCGCCATTGAAAGCTCACATGCGTTGGCATACGCCATGAAGCTTGCAAAGAAAATGGATAAAGGCTCCATACTTGTTAACCTTTCGGGCAGAGGCGACAAGGATATGGACTATATCATTGAAAAATACGGCATAAGACAATAGTTTGAAACACCAAAGGCGCTGATTTTCACAGCGCCTTTTTGCTTTTTATGCAAGTATTAACTTTATTTACCTTCCAATTCGGCTTTTATTAAGGGAACCGCAATTTGAAAGGCCTTAATCCGCCGCACAAGCAACGTGTGCTGGGAAGTGCCTTCCTTTAATTTCGGCAGCACCTTTTCGCATTTGCTGATTGTTGATTCTATTGCCCGAAGCGCCTCTTTTAATTCTTCTGCAGTGTAGTTGCCCATAAATTCACTCCTAAATCTGATGATCTTATAAAAATTAATTTTTTAAAAAATATATTGACATTGACATTACGTAATAGTTTAAACTAATAATACGGGAGGTGACTGTTATGGAATATACAATAAATCAACTTGCCAAGCTTGCGGGGGTCAGCACACGAACCCTTCGATATTATGACCAAATTGGGCTGCTGCCGCCAAAAGCCATACGTTCCAACGGTTACAGAATTTACGGGCAGGCACAGGTGGATCGCCTTCAGCAGATTTTATTTTACCGTGAATTGGGCGTGGAGCTGTCAGAAATCGAACGTATCCTTGCGCAAAAGGACTTTGACGGTTTGACGGCTTTGCAACAACATCTTGCCGCTTTGAAAGAAAAACGCTTACGGCTGGACATTTTAATTGAAAATGTTCAAAAAAGCATTAAAGCAATGAAAGGAGAAATTAATTTGACAAATGAAGAAAAATTTAAAGGCTTCAAGGAGAAGCTGATTGCGGAAAACGAAGAAAAATACGGCGAGGAAATACGCGAAAAATACGGCAACGAAGCCGTTGACCGCTCCAACGCAAAGATTAAAAATATGACCGAAGACGAGTACAGATGTTTAGAAGCCTTGACAAAAGAGCTAAACGATACTTTGAAGGCAGCCACAGAACAGGGAGACCCCGGCAGCGAGCTTGCGCAAAAGGCCTGCGAGCTTCATAAAAAATGGCTTACCTTTTACTGGGACAGCTACAGCCCCGAAGCGCATATGGGGCTTGCGCAGATGTATGTGGATGATCCGCGCTTTGCGGCATATTATGAACAAATTGCTCCCGGCTGCGCCGAATTTTTAAGAGATGCAATTAAAATTTTCTGTTCGAAATAATAACAAAATTAATCTTCAGGCGGCGGATGGTTTGTCCGCCGTTTTTATTCGTGCTTATAATAAAGGTAAAACTCTCCTATTCAAAAAACAATACAAAGGCTTTAACAACTTCCCGATTTTTTGCTTTCTTTCGCTACTCAAATATTTACCTGTTAATAATAACGCATTTCTTTTAAAAATTGCAATCGAAACTTAAAAAATTTATATTTTGAGACCCTACAACCGCTTTTTAAGGACGTTGGAATCGGTATCTCAGGTAATTATTGCCTTTCTAAATTAACTGCTGATTTTTTAAAATATTCAAGCTGATTCCAAGTTAAAAACGGGGATTGCCGAATGGCGGTATTTGTGTTATTATTGCATTAGCAGACGTAAAACTTTGTTAATTCTCATTTAAGCGCAATTTTAGCGGAATATTCCGCTAAAATAACAGAAAAACCCTAAAATCTGATTATTTTTTTGCTTTATTTAACTTACTCTGTACTTTTTGCCAAAATATGTTATAATTAAAATAAATAGTGTTAAAGTTTATATAATTTGCGAAAAACCTCCAATATAAAGAGCGTTCATAAAAACCGTTTTAATTTATGTGAAGCATCTTCACATTAAAATATAGAAACAAAGGAGAATCCAGTTATGAAAAAATACAGATGTATCCCCTGCGGCTATATTTATGATCCCGCTCTCGGAGATCCTGACGGCGGAATTGCCCCCGGCACTGCCTTCGAAGACATCCCGGAGGATTGGGTTTGCCCGATTTGCTATGTAAGTAAAGAAGAATTCGAGGAAATAGATGAATAAAAACTTCGGGAGGAATTAAATATGAGTATGTTTTGCTTTCAATGCCAAGAAACCGCGAAAGGAACAGGCTGTGAAATTCGCGGTGTTTGCGGAAAAACCGAAAATCTTGCCAAACTTCAAGATCTGCTGATTTACACCATAAAAGGTATTTCGGAAATTGTTGTAAAAGCAAAAATTGATATAACCGCGATCCCTCAAATAAACCATCAAATGCTTAACAGTTTGTTTATGACAATAACAAACGCCAATTTCGACGATGAGGCAATAAAACAGCAAGTAATTAAAATGATATCCTTAAGGGACGAATTGAGAAGTAAAATTGAGATTGACAATCTGCATGACGCTGCCGTATTTACGGTAAGCTCGTCAACCGAGGGTATGCTTGAAAAAGCGGCCAATGTCGGTGTCTTATCCACAAAGGATCCGGATATTCGCTCCCTTCGCGAGATGATTATATACGGTCTTAAAGGAATGGCCGCCTATACCGAGCATGCCCTTAACATCGGCAAAGAGAACATGGAAATTTACGTTTTTATTTATCAGGCGCTGGCCGCCACGCTTGATGATACGCTAACCGCCGACGATTTGGTAAAACTCACCCTTAAAACCGGCGAAACAGGCGTAAAGGCAATGGCGCTTTTGGATGAAGCCAACACTTCAAAGTACGGTAACCCCGAAATTACAGAAGTAAACATAGGTGTTCGCGGTAATCCCGCCATATTGATTTCAGGACATGACCTGACCGATTTAGAACAGCTGCTTGAACAGACCGCGGGTACCGGTGTTGATGTCTATACCCACAGTGAAATGCTGCCGGCGCATTATTATCCGACATTCAAAAAATATCCCCATTTCGCGGGCAACTACGGAAATGCGTGGTGGAAACAGATTGACGAGTTCGTTTCTTTCCGCGGCCCCATTTTATTTACCACCAACTGCATTGTCCCACCGAGAAGCGAAGAGGTAAAAGGAAGAATATTTACCACCGGCTCCGCAGGGTTAGCCGGCTGCAAGCATATTACCGCCGACCAAAACGGCAAAAAGGATTTTTCCGAAATTATTGCGCTTGCTAAAACCCTCCCCGCCCCTGAAGAAATTGAAACAGGAAGCATTGCGGGCGGATTTGCTCATAATCAGGTTTTTGCCCTTGCTGACAAAATTGTAGAGGCGGTGAAATCCGGCGCTATTCGCAAATTCATTGTCATGGCGGGGTGTGACGGTAGAATGAAATCCCGCGAATATTACACCAAATTTGCCGAAGCTCTGACAAAGGATGTAGTTATTTTAACGGCAGGTTGCGCCAAGTACCGCTACAACAAGTTAGGTCTTGGCGACATAGCCGGAATTCCTCGCGTTTTGGACGCAGGTCAGTGCAACGATTCCTATTCCCTTGCGGTCATTGCTCTTAAACTCAAGGAAATTTTCGGCCTTGACGATTTAAACGATCTGCCGATTGCATTTAATATTGCATGGTACGAGCAAAAGGCGGTAATAGTACTTTTAGCTCTTTTGTATTTAGGATTTAAGAATATTCACTTAGGACCCACATTGCCGGGATTTTTATCGCCGAATGTAGCTAAGGTACTGGTTGAGAAATTTGGTATTGCAACTATCGACACTGTCGAAGATGATTTAAAGCTCCTTGCGTAATAACAGTACTTCCGCCGATATAAGGGTCTATATCGGCGGTGTTT
>JBMNVM010000108.1:0-5759 GCA_050946805.1 Acutalibacteraceae bacterium
CGATTATGACGATATGCGTAAGCTCATAACCTACGCCTGTAAGGAAGCGGAAATCCCATGCAACCGTACCGAGGGCAATTCAATACTGGTTGCCGACCGTAAGGGTGAAAACAAAAAGGGCGTTATACTGGTCGATATATGCGGAAAAGGCGGTATTTACCATAATGATAAACCGCTGTGCGATGTACTTACAGGTAAAAGCTATACGGGAGATATAACGGTAGAGCCGTATGGTGTGCTTGTTTTGGAGGGATAAATATTTATTTGTTTTTTCTGTTCTGCAATGGAATGGAAAGGGAAAGTATTTAAAGAAGATGTTGACCAACGGCAACGCTTTTAAAAAAAGTTATTATTAAAAGGTAATATTTAATACGGCTTTTTGAAATTAAATAAAACGCAAATTGCAATAGCAAGTTGAAACAAAATTAAAATAGCAGTGACTTTATGGTAGAGGACTTTGGATTTACGAAGAGAGGGGCGTAGCCCCGAACGGAGGAAATCCAAAGTGGCGCGACATTAGGCGGCGTAAATTTTATCTAATTCCTTCTCAAACAGCTCTTCTGGGGTGCGGTAACCGAGAATTTTCCTCGGTAATCCGTTTATACAATCGGCAAAATAGCAAATATCTTCGGCTGTATAAGAACTGATAGGCTTACCCTTTGGAATGAATCTGCGCAGCATTTTATTATGACATTCATTTGTACCTTTCTCGCAGGATGTATACGGGTGCGTGAAATATACCGACATTCCGTATTTTTCAAAATCCGCCAATGTGGCAAATTCGGAACCGTTGTCTCCGGTTACGGTTTTAAACACCTGATTTTTCTTGATCTGCTTTATACCGTTTTACTTTACCGTTATACAATGTGACTGTTCCGCGTTCGACCTCGTCTTTAATAGTGTTATACGCTCGTCCGAGATGTTTCGCTATTTTGTATATCGACCGGCCGTCTTTTAAACGCACTTGAATGTCGTATCGTTCTTCGTTTAAAAGATGTTGCCCTTTTCTGTGTTCTGTGGTATAATTCGGATTGTCCATAGTGATGATCCTTTCGGAATTGTTATAGCAAACTAATTCTACCACAGGTTCGTCACTATGGACCTATTTTTTTATTTTATTTCAACTTCATTTTACAACGCGCGAAAATTTAACTTTTTTGTGTTTTACACAAACAAGTCAATATAGTAAAAAATAAGTCAATGTATGCATATAAATCAATTCGGTTTTGTGGTATAAAATATATATGTAAGGTGGGGTTGTGTCACTTATGGAGTTTTATAGGATACCGCTTTGGAGGGAAGACATGGAAGAATTAGATGTCAGAATTGAAAAAATACTTTCGCAAATGACAATCGATGAAAAAATCGGCCAGTTAAATCAGATAAGTTCTCCGCTTGTGCCGGATGAAAAGGTATTTGAAGAAATCAGAAAAGGAAATATCGGTTCATTTATTCTATCCACCACGGCACAAGCCGGTAATGATGATGCCGATAATGTCTCTGCAAATCTTTTGAACGAGCTCCAGCGGGTTGCCGTGGAGGAATCAAGGTTAGGTATTCCCGTGATTTTCGGCAGAGATGTAATTCACGGACATAATACGGTTCTGCCGATTGCTTTGACTGCGGCGGCTTCATTCGATGATGCGTTAGTGAAGGAATGTTACCGAAATGTAGCACGGGAAGCTGCAAGAGACGGCGTCCATTGGACCTTTTCGCCAATGGTTGATTTATCAAGAGATCCGCGTTGGGGCAGATGTGTTGAAGGACCGGGCGAGGATCCGTATTTGGGCTCAAAAATGGCAAGGGCAATGATTGAAGGGTTTCAAGGCGAAGATTTGGCTGCTGAAGATTCCGTTGCTGCTTGTGCAAAGCATTATTTAGGATACGGAGCAAGTGAAGGCGGAAGGGACTATTTTAAAACAGAAATTTCGGAGTATACTATAAGGAATTTCTATCTGCCTGCTTATAAGGAAGCGGTTGATGCCGGAGCCCAAACCGTAATGGCTGCCTTTAATGAAATTTCCGGTCAACCGTGCTCAAGCAGCCGTTATTGGCTAACCGATGTTTTGAAAAAAGAGTTAGGGTTTGACGGATTTATCGTCAGTGATTGGGGCGCAATACCGCAAACAATATGTCAAGGCGTTGCGGAGGATGAAAAACAAGCGGCTGAATTATGTTTCAATGCCGGACTTGACATGGAAATGGTAAGCGCATGCTATTTAAAGCATCTCAAAGAGCTTATCAAACAAGGAATGGTTTCTGAAGAACAACTTGATGATTCGGTCAGACGGATTTTGAGGGTTAAATTAAGATTGGGACTTTTTGAAAAGCCCTACATACCTAAATATTCGGTGGATAAGGATAAGCACAAAAGGGATGCTCGGCGGCTGGCAGGCGAAAGTATTGTGCTTCTTAAGAATAAGGATAATATTTTGCCGTTGAATCTGGAGTCGTCAATCACTTTGGCAGGTCCTATGGTTACAGATAAGGTAAATGTTTTGGGAACCTGGGTGCTTGACGGAAATCCCGAAGATGTAACCTCAGTTCTGGAAGGAATAAAAGGAAATTATCCTAAGTGTGACATAAATTATAGAGATTCTGCCTTTGAGGAGGAACAACTTTGTGTTGCTAATTACAAGGGCGATATAACCGTTCTGTGTTTGGGCGAAACCAAGATGATGACGGGCGAGGCAAATTCTGTTTCCAACATTGAAATAAGTGACAGAATGATTAATATTGTAAAAAATGCGTATGTAAAGAAAAAACCGATTGTCGCACTTTTGTTTTATGCCAGACCGATTGCCATTAAGGAAATTGAGCCATACTGTGATGCCATTGTATGGTGCGGGAATTTGGGGACCGAAACAGGAAATGCTGTTGCGGATGTTTTGTTCGGAAAGGTGAACCCAAGTGGAAAATTACCGATGACATTACCTTATTGCACAGGTCAGATTCCGATATATTACAATACTACCGCTGCTTCCAGAGCGGTTAACGGATATTATGACGGATATTTGAATTATCACGATTGTCAGGCTGCTCCGATGTATCCGTTTGGTTTCGGTTTGAGTTATTCTGATTTTGATATATCGTTTGATTTATCAAACAGAAAAATTTCTCTCAAGGAGCTTGAAGAAGGAAAAACACTGAAGATAAAGATTAAAGTACGAAATATTTCCGAAACCGACGGTCGAGAGGTTGTACAGTTATATGTTAAAGATGTAGCGGCTTCTATGGCAAGACCGATTAGAGAGTTAAAGCAATACAAGGGCGTTTTTGTTAAGGCGAATAATGAAGAAGAGCTTGACTTCGAGGTCGGTTACAGGGAATTAGGCTTTTATAATGCAAACGGCAATTTCGTAGTTGAAAAAGGAAAATTTGAAATCTTTGTGGGCAACGATTGCTATGCTGATAAAAAAACACTTTTAGAGGTTAATTGATGCACAAACGAAAGGAGATTTACCCATATGAAAAGAATTAAAAACACAAAAAATTGCTTGCGCTTGTAATTTCTTCGGCACTTGTTTTGGTATCGCTGAATACTGCTATAATTTTCAAAAATTCGGCAGAATCAACGAACTTAATTAAGAACGGCGATTTTGAGGATTCTTCCTTAACCAGAGAATCAATTAAGGGCGGCACAAGCGGCGATGCTTCTGTTACAGGCGGCGTCTATGATTTTGATAACTGGTACCGTTCAGGTTATAGGGGTGCGTCAACTCCGTATTCCACCGATGTAAAACATGGCGGCAACGGCTCCTTCAGAATGAATGTGGCTTCCGGTTACGGCTGGTCGTACGACGCATTCTTCCGTAACTTTGAGGTTGAAAAGAATACAGAGTATACCGTTTCGTTTTGGTATTACATAAACAGCCTTGGCAATTCGGTACAGGCAAGTATTAGTACCGTTACGAAGGCTTTACTGAGCAGGAAATCAGAAATAAGTTTGTCAAGCATTTGGAGTTTAAGGCTGATACAATACAAAATCTTGTCGGAACCGATTTAACCGATAAGTTTTCAATGGACTTGCATTGTGTTGAGGCAGAAATTGAAATGCCTAATGACGGTAAGTATTCAGTGGCTATTATACTGGAGGGCAAAGCGGAGCTTACCTTTGGCGATGAGAAAATTATTGTTTCTAAGGGTGATGAGCTGTTTATGGATGCCTCAACGCCTGATATTCATTGGCAGGGTTGCGCTTCGGTAACTCGCACGGAGGCTGGGATAAAGGTGTCAAACACATTGATTTTCATTTCAAAAGTCTCGCGCATTGACTCACAATTACCGACCTGTTGTTTACAGTTCGTGCGTCAACCATTGTAAAGAGGATACCGTCGATTTTATGCGCTATGCCGTATCAGCACCTCTGGGCGAAAAGCTTGAACGCTTTGTTAAAAACGGCGGAACGTTGCTGTTCACATATATTTCCGCTATGGTGAACGAAAACGATTTATGTTACTTGGGTGGTTTCCCGGGAGCGGGGCTCAGAAAGGTATTCGGTATTTGGAATGAAAAAATTGACACGCTCTACCCCGAGGACAGCAACACCGTAAGAATGAATGACGGCAAGGAATACAGAGCGGCGGATTACTGCGAGCTGATTCATACTGAGGGTGCAGAGGTGCTGGCGCGCTATACCGAGGATTTTTACGCCGGTATGCCTGCACTTACGGCAAACGGCTACGGCAACGGCAAGGCGTATTATCAGGCGTTCAGAGACGACGGCGCATTTGCGGATATGCTGGTATCAAGATTGCTTAAAGGATGCGGTATAAGCGGCGCGTTTGACGGGGAATTGCCCGAGGGCGTTACCGCGCACAGCCGAACTGACGGAGAAAATACATATGTGTTTGTTCAAAACTTTTCCGACAACGAAAAAAAGATTGAAACAAAATCCGAATGGGTAAACACGGGAACCAAAGAAAAAACGACCGAAAATATTGTTGTGAAACCGTTGCAAACGTTAATTTTAATGCAATAGAGGTAAGTGTAAAACATATATTGTTGTGACCGATGGGTCACCACAGCAGCGGCGGTATTGAAGCACTCGCTCGAGGATGATTTCAACGGCGTTAAGGTATCCGAGGTTGAAAGCCCTGCTGATGGTAATGGTTTGGGCAGAGTGCAGAGATAAAAATAATAAAAGGAGATTGTTTATGCTACACATGGTGAAAAAATACGAAAACTTTTTGGATATGGTGATTTATCAGATTTATCCGAAAAGTTTTAAGGATACGAATGGAGACGGCATCGGTGACATTCAGGGCATTATTGAAAAGTTGGACTATTTGCAAGATCTCGGTGTTAATGCAATTTGGCTCTGTCCGTGCTATAAAAGCCCTGGTCATGACAATGGATACGACATTTCAGACTATCGGTGTATTGCGCCGGAGTATGGTACAATGGAGGATATGTATTGTCTGATAGCCGAAATGCGCAAGCGCGGAATGAAACTGATTATGGATCTTGTGCCGAATCACACCTCAAATGAGCATGAGTGGTTCATCCGTTCACGCAAAGGGGAGGAAAAGTACAGGGATTACTATTATTGGTTTGATAAGCCTCAGAACGATTGGGGAGCCAGTTTCGGCGGATCGGCTTGGCAGTACGATGACGAGCGCGAGCAGTATTATCTGCATTCATATGCAGTGCAGCAGCCGGATCTGAATTGGACGAATCCGGCTGTTGTTAAGGAAATACAGGATGTAATTAATTACTGGGTTAATCTTGGAGTTGACGGTTTTCGAATTGATGTGATC
>JBMNVM010000109.1:0-5688 GCA_050946805.1 Acutalibacteraceae bacterium
TAAGGGAAAAGCCATTTGAAAGAGGAAAGCGTATGGAAAGGTTGAAAATTAGGGAAGCCGATATATCACCGAAAATTTTAAGCGCCGTATATTACAACTGCCTAAAAGACGGGCCGCAAAAGATATCGCCCGAAAGGTATTCATACGACTATGAATTAAAACTTTTTGAACGGGGCGGCGGTTCCTTTTTGATTGACCGAAAGCCCTACAAAATCACCGAAGGCACCGTCGCCTTTATCCGCCCGGGGCAGATATTACAGGGTATCCCGCCCTACGTTTCGTATACCATAAAATTCGATTTGACCGGCAACTCCCCGTCAAGTGAAAACAAACCCTTTAATTACGATATTTTCGAACAATATCCCCTTCAACCCGATTACAGTTGTGAACTGATTGACGGCATACCCACCTTTTTCACCCCCGTTGACATAAGCGGTTATTTAAAGCTGTTCACAACCATATACACAAACGCCGTAAACCCGAAAATATCCTCCCCGCTTATTATAAAATCCAGCATACTTTCCCTGCTTGGCAAGTGTTATGAGGAGACAAACCTTCAGCATTTTTATCCCGATGTGATTCTTCGAAGTATAAAATTCATTAACGAAAATCTTGATAAAAACCTTTCCATAGAGTTGATTGCAAAGCAGCTTAATTTAAACACAAAATATTTCCAGCATATCTTCAAAAAGCATTTAAAGGTAACCCCGAATACTTTTATTACAAACGCAAGGCTTGAAAAGGCCAAAGAAATGCTTGCAACTTCAGACCTGAATGTCTGCGAAATAGCCTACATATGCGGCTTTTCCGACCCTACTTATTTTAATTATGTTTTCAAAAAGAATTTAAAGCACTCCCCCGGACAGTTTCGAAATAAATTCAGAAATCTGCATTAGTATTAATGAATCCCGGATACCGTAAATCCTAAACTCCTGTTTTTAAGTCATTGCTTAAAAACGGGAGTTTTCATATAACGTTATATCTGCTAAAGGCCGCAAAATCTTACTATTTCTAAATTATAGGCGCTTATATTCAATTTTATTTTCCGTTTTTGCGTGATATAATTACAGCAGAAGATCAAAATAAAGTTTTACTACGCCGGAAGGAGGCGGAATATATGAGTATCTCAAGAGAACTGACAAGGCTTGCCATGGGTATTACCAAAGAAAAAATCACCCGCGCCACTATTGAATATACCGAAAAGGTTTTGATCGATACAATCGGCTGCCTGATAGCCGGACATGCCGAACCGGGTGTTCATGAAGTGCGTTCGGTAATTGAAAAACTGGGCTCTTCGGGCGATACGCATATCTTGGTATACGGCGACAAGGCAAGAATTGACGATGCGGTAATGCTTAACAGCATTATGATTCACGCCATGGATTATGATGATATACACACTCCGGCAGTGCTGCATATCATGAGTAAACTTGTCCCCACCACACTCGCGGTAGGCGAAATGTGCGGCGCTTCCGGCATGGATGTGCTTGAGGCCATAATCGCAGGTGTGGAAATTGGCGGAAGAATAGGTCGAAAATTTAAAAGCTTTGGTTTTTTAAACAGCAATATTGCCGGCGGTTTCGGTGTGGTCGCCGCCGCATGCAAACTGTTGGGACTTGACGAAGACCAAACCGTCAACGCTTTTGGAATATACCATTCACAAAACTGCGGAAACCGCCAAGCTCTGCTTGAAGGGGCGTTGTGTAAAAGAATTCAGCCCGCCTTTGCCGCAAAAAGTGCCGTATTGTCCTCCCTTCTTGCCAAGGAGGGCTTCACCGGCCCCGAAAATGTCTTTGAAGGCACCTGCGGAGTATTCAATCTCTATTCGGACGGCGACTATGTCCCGGACGTTAAGGATTTCACAGCCGAAAAGCCCTATTTTGAAATAGAGCATGATGCCCTTAAATCATATCCGACCTGCGGCGCCCACCACAGCGCCATTCGCTCCGCCGAACTGCTTAAAGAGGAGTACGGTTTTACAGCCGAAGACATTGAAAAGGTTGAGCTGTTCCTTATGAACAACAAAAAGCTGGTAGGCAACCCCTTTGTTTTGGGAAGCCACCCGCAGGTCAATGCACAGTTTTCAGCGCAGTATGCCGTAGCGCTTGCACTGGTGCACGGCAAAGCGGCGTTAAAATATTTCAAAGAGGATAGAATAATAAGCGACACTAAGGTAACAAGGCTTGCGCAGAATATTATCGTACCGGACAAATTTGACAGGCCTGTTCCAAAGGAATATGCCGAAAGAGAGGAAGATGCGCGTATTGTAAGGGTATACCTTAAGGACGGCAGAGTTTTGGAAAAGGGTCTGCCGGTAGTCAAATTCGTACTTCCCGAAGCCATGAGCCTTGAAGACGTTTACAACAAGTTCTATGAATGTGCCGAATATTCGGGAATCTGCTCAAAAGAAAAAGCCGAATCGATTATAGAAAGCGTTCACAATCTTAAAAATGCACCGTCTATCAAACAATTCATACAAGATAACCTGATTTTAATGTGATAAAACCACATTCTACTTTAAGGGCAAAATTAAAATTTTAATATAATTTCAGTTAAAAGGAGTGCTAACAATGGAGCTTGACCAAAAAACAAGAGAATTTCTCGCTTCACATGATCACAGGTACCACGCTTTAGGCGACTATCCCGGCGGCATGTCGGATCCCATTCACAGTAAATACAACCCCCTTGCGAGGCAAAGGGCTATAGGCTGCCTTTGCACCCCCTCCGGAATTTCCAGAGCGTATGTCGATCAGGCTTGGGTTGTTATGCTTTATAAGCAAAACCTGATTGACGGCAAAACCGCTAAAAATCTGCTAATAGCCATTGAGGAGGCCAAGAAAGAACCTACCTATCGCGGTGAAAACTGGCTTAAGGAATTTTTGGGTGGCGATGAAGACACCGCAAGCGCGGTAAATTTAGGACGAACCCTGCAAGAGCCGATGTCAAGACTTCATCTCCGCATTATTTTGAACGATTTCTTTGACAAAGCGCTTGACTGCCTTGAAAAAATCCTGAATTTCGCCTATGAGCGCAGGGATCTTATTATGCCCGGACATACCCATATGTCGCAGGCGCAGCCCACAACCTACGGCGCCTACATGGTGGCAATATATGACGGGCTTGTAAGGTGTATTGAGCAGTTGGAGCTTGCCTACCGTCAGAACAATCTTTGCAGCGCGGGCTGCGGCGCTCTGTCGGGCAGCGGATGGCCGATTGACCGCTATTACGTTGCAAAGCTTCTGGGTTTTGATGATATTGTAGGCTCCTGCTTGGACTCCGAAGCGGGTCAGGACTATGCAACAACCGTACTTTTTGCACTTACAAACATGATGCTGATTATGACCCGCACAACAATGGATCACGAGGTTTGGGGACTTGAGGAGGTAGGACACTTCACGGTTGACGGAGTGGTGGCCGGCCCCAGTTCGCTCATGCCTCAAAAGGCGCACCCCTGCGGCGAGCTCGAGATGATTCGCGCCCACGCCAACGATGTGCTTACTGCGATGTACAGAGGCGTTTTGGCACTTCACGGCGAGCCGTATGAGGATATTTTGCCTATATATCAGGCGTGGAATTCGGCCGAAAGCGCGCTTTACTCGGCAATGCACACACTTTTGCTGTTTGTCGGTTATCTGCCGCATATGCATTTTAATAAGGAAAGAATGCTTGAAAATGTAAGAAGCGGCTACTCCTGTATGCCCGACCTTGCGATTTATCTTATCAAGGAAAAGGGTATCGGCGGCAGAAGGGCGCATCGCATGTGCGCCACAACAACCTTCCTTGCCCGCCGCCGCGGAATAAAGGGATACGAAATCACCGCGGAGCTTTTCAATGAGGCACTCGAGCTTAATAAAGAAGAAGTGAGAGATATTCTGACCACGAAGGAAATACAGGAATACCTTGACCCCGTTAAGTTTATAGAGCGCCACAACAATATCGGCGACCCGAATCCCAATGAGGTTGCCCGCCAGATAACCCAGCGCAGAGAGGTATTAAATGGGCTGAAAAACCGCCATAACGAGCGACTGGAAAAGCTTAAGCAGGCACAGGATACCCTGAACAGCGAAAGCAAGGCTATTATAGACAATAATTAATTTTCGTGAAAGAGGAAAGCTTTGTGGATATATTCATTACAGTTCAATTTCTGCTATGCACCATGACGGCGGCGCTATTGCAGTCGTCCTGCGGTTTCGGTTTCGGGATATTTGTTATGATGTTTTTCCCCTTTCTGCTGTCGGACTATCCGCTGGCGGTAACCGTTTCGGGGATGCTGTCGGTCATAACCTCCTCAACCGCGTTAATGAATAATTTCAAAAACATTATGTGGAAAAAGCTTTTAGTACCGCTTATCGTCTATCTGCCGGTAAGCACCTTCGCCATTTTCTTCATGGTGGAGCTTTCCTCTTCCCTTATGAAGCGATTGTTGGGTGCGGTTCTGATTATTTTATGTATTTATTTCCTTTGCTTTAATAAAAAACTGAAGATAAAAGCAACCGCAAAGTCGGGCATAATCGTCGGAACGCTTAGCGGAATCCTCGGCGGTATGTTTGGAATGTCAGGACCGCCCATAGCCCTTTACCTGCTTGCCTCCACCGATGACAAAAACCAATACAGCGGCTCGATACATACCTTTTTTATAATCTCAAACCTTTATATGTTTTTAATAAGGGCGTATAACGGGTTTGCGACTGTGTTGGCTTTTCGGTACTTTCTTATCGGCTGTGCCGCAGCGATTTTCGGCTCAATTTGCGGCAGAATGATTTTCAAACGAATAAACGCGGAATTGCTGCGCAAGACCGTTTATTTTGTTATGGGTTTTAGCGGCCTTATAGCCCTGATAAAGGGTTAAATTTTCAACATCTCTCCCGCCTGATGTTAGAAAGACTGAAGAGATCATATAAACTGTAAATTTAGGAGAATACATATGAGTGAATTTTTCTTAAAAAGAGGCATAAATCTGCACACTGAAAAATATAAACTTCAAGATGAGCTTGTCAGTGAGAAATATTTCAAAATTATCCGTAAGGCCGGGTTGACCATGTACGTGTACCAATTGCCGGGGAGGTTCTCGAAGAAGGCGGAAGGCCCTACTGGGAATATGTACGCGAGGTTACCAACAAAATTTTGGATGCCGGATTAATTCCGATGCTTGATATGCACGGCTATCCGCAAATGAAAACCGAGCCGCTTAAAGTCAAGGACAACTATATGCGTTTGTGGGAGCAGTTGGCGGAATATTTCGCAGATCTTGATGAGCGCGTGGTCTTCGAGCTTTTAAACGAGCCATCGGGTGCGTACAACGCGCAGCTTTTGAATGTGGTGCAGAACCAATTAATTAAGATTATCCGCCAAAGCAACCCGACCCGTTGGCTTGCCGCCGCAACCACCCACTACAATATAATAGAAAATCTTTACGCCCTTGAACTGCCGGATGACGATCCGAACATCTTTGTCGCCATTCACGACTACACCCCCATGAAGTTTACACATCAGGGCGCGCCTTTCCTAAAAGATTATCCCGAAACGGGTATAAGCTGGGGTACTGAAGTTCAGCGCCGTTATATGACCGCTCGCTACGATCTTGCAGCCGCGTGGGCGCAAGAGCATAAGAGATACCTCCATTTGGGCGAATTCGGAGTATTCTCCGCCGCCGATATGAAACAACGGGCTATTTGGACAAAGTTTGTG
>JBMNVM010000110.1:0-5614 GCA_050946805.1 Acutalibacteraceae bacterium
TGCTTTCCGATTGCGGAGCATTAACCGATATTTTGGCCAGCGGAGCGCGGCTGCTTGAATGTGCCTGCGGCCCGTGTATCGGCATGGGCTTCTCCCCGAATTCCGGCGGCGTATCTTTGCGCACCTTTAACCGTAATTTCGAGGGCAGAAGTGGCACTGCGGATGCTTTAGTTTACCTTGTGTCCCCCGAAACCGCGGTAGTCTCCGCCCTTACCGGCGAGATAACCGACCCGACCCTTCTGGGCGAGATGCCGGAAGTTAATATGCCGACCTCCTTTAGAATAGACGACAGCGCCATTATTCCTCCCGCCACACCTGAGGAGGCGAAAAATATCGAGGTGCTTCGCGGCCCCAATATAAAACCCTTCCCGAAATCGGAACCCCAGCAGGATACACTGACCGCCGAGCTTGCACTTAAAGTCGGCGACAATATCACCACCGACCACATTATGCCTGCGGGTGCGAAAATACTTCCGTACCGTTCAAATATCCCGTATTTGTCACAATTCTGCTTCGGTGTCTGCGACGCCACCTTCCCCGCAAGGGCAAAGGAATTAGGTAAAAGCATAATTGTCGGCGGCGAGAACTACGGTCAAGGCTCCTCACGTGAGCATGCTGCGCTTGTGCCGATGTATTTGGGCGTTCGCGCGGTAATTGCCAAGAGCTTTGCGCGCATCCATGTGGCAAACCTTATAAACGCTGGGATAATGCCGCTTACCTTTAAAAATCCGTCTGATTATGACAGATTAAATCAGGGTGATACGCTCTCCTTAACCGACGTTTTTGCGGGAATGGATAAGGGAGAGGTAACCCTTACAAACATAACAACAGGCGAAAGCTTTACGCTTTGCTGTTCATTTACCGAACGTCAGAAGGCAATACTTAAAGCCGGCGGTTTGCTAAACTATACTAAAAAGGGGAATTTCTAATGAAAACTTATGTAGATGCTGCGGTTGAACAGTTTCGTACAATTCTTGAGGAACAGATTGCACGCCAAAGAAAAATGGAACAGGACACTGCCTACACCGATTATAAAAAGCTTGAAAAAATTATAATAGGCGTTTGCGGCGGCGACGGTATTGGCCCTATAATCTGCGCCGAATCGGTAAGGGTTCTTGAATTCATGCTCAAGGACGAAATTAAGGCCGGCAAGGTTGAAATCCGCACAATAGAAGGTCTTACCATTGAAAACAGAATTGCTCACAACAAGGCGATACCGGACGATGTTCTGGCCGAAATTAAAGCCTGCAACGTGATTTTAAAGGGACCGACCACAACCCTTAAGGGCGGCACCCTTGAAAGCGCCAACGTTGCCATGAGAAGGGAACTTGACCTTTACGCCAATGTTCGCCCCGTATCGGTTCCGGAGGACGGCATTGACTGGGTATTCTTCCGTGAGAATACCGAGGGTGAATATGTACTGGGCTCCCGCGGCATTGAAATTCCTGATACCCTTGCCTTTGATTTTAAGGTGACCACCAACGCGGGTACTAAAAGAATTGCCCGCGCCGCTTTCGAGTATGCAAAAAACAACGGCAAAAACCACGTAGCCATTGTTACCAAGGCGAATATAATGAAGAAAACCGACGGCAAATTCTCCGAAATCGCCCATGAGGTCGCAAAGGACTACTCCGGCATTGAGGCCGAGGACTGGTATATCGACATTATGACCGCAAACCTTGTAAACCCCAGGGTGCGCTCTAAATTCCAGGTTCTCTTGCTGCCTAATCTTTACGGGGATATCATCACTGACGAAGCGGCTCAGCTTCAGGGCGGTGTCGGCACCGCCGGCAGCGCGAATATAGGCGATGTTTACGCCATGTTCGAAGCAATTCACGGCTCCGCTCCCCGCATGATTGATGAGGGCAGGGGAATGTATGCCAACCCCACAAGCATGCTTAAAGCAAGCGAGATGATGCTTCGCCATATCGGATTTACCGACAAGGCGGATAAGCTCGGCAAGGCTCTCAGAATCTGCACAGAGGTTGACAAGAAATATGTAATAACCGGCCGAAGCGACGGTGCCACCTGCTCGCAGCTTGGCGATTATATTATGGAAACAATCGAAAAGCTTTAAATTTAAAATAAAGTGTTGTGCTTTTGAAGGCACATCAAAACATTAAAAAACCGCTCCGATAAAAGTCGGAGCGGTTTTTTACCTGATTCTAAACAGTAATTTCGTCTTTTACTATATTGTGTATCCAAATGCCCGATTTAATTAATATCCCGGCAGATACGGCCTTTACGGCCTCTACCGCCTGAACCGCAAGGAAGAAGGGGACTATCGGCAAATCGGTGAAATTGGCTATTGCAAAGGCCAGCGGAAGGCTGATAAGCATGATAAATCCGCTGTCAAACATTAAGGTCATAATAGTCTTGCCGCCCGAGCGCATCGCGAAGTAGCAGCCGTGGCAGAAGGCATTGAAGGGCATCATAAAGGCTACTATTTTTAAAAGGCTTGAGGCAATCGTGCGAACCTCGTTTGTCGTGTTGTAGGCGTTTGGAACAACGGAGGATATCGAATATAAAATAACGCCCATAAAAATGCAGCTGGCGACCGCCAATGCAAGGAGCCTCCATACGGTGGTTTTCGCTTCCTCTATGCGGTTGGCGCCCAAATGCTGACCTGCCATTATTGCAATCGCGCTTCCAAGGGATATGTAAAAGGCGTTAAAAAGGTTCGCAACGGTTGAGCAAATATTGGTTGCCGCGATTACACCTATACCCCTTAACGAATAGCTTTGCATAAGCAACGCCATGCAGACCGACCATGTAAACTCATTGACAAGAATGGGCGACCCCTTTATTAATATATCCTTGCAAAGCTTAATCGGCACTTTAAGGCTTTTATATATACCTATTATAAAATCATATTCTTTGGCTCTTGAATGAACCACAAACATGACAATTGCCATTTCAACATATCTTGAAAGGGAGGTGGCAATCGCCGCGCCTTTTACTCCCATTGGAGCAAAGGGTAGAAAATTAAGTCCCTCGTTACCGTAAATAAGTATATAGTTGAAAACCACATTTGCCATAATTGCGGCTACGCTTGCAATCATTGGGATTTTTGTTTCTCCAAGCTCCCTTAAGGTGCTGCTGTAAATCTGCGATACGGCAAAGGGCAAAAGTCCCGGCAGCATTATCCACAAATACCCTTTTGCGTAGTTCAGCGTTTCGGCGGCATCCTGCGGCGAGGTGTTTTTTGTAAGATACATATTTATCAACTTGTCGGGGAACAAAACAAAAATCAATATTGCCAATGTCGTAATTACAAAGGCTATGTAAATTTTCATTCTAAAGGCATACCTTATGCCCTTCTTATTTTCGGCGCCCACGAACTGCGAGGAGAAAATCCCCGCGCCCGACAGTCCGCCGAAAACGCACAGGTAAAAAACAAAAATAAGCTGGTTGACTATCGCAACGGCCGACATAGGCAGGGTGCCCACCCTCCCGACCATTACATTGTCCACAAGGCTTACGACATTTGATATGGTGTTTTGTATGATTATCGGCACAAGAATTATCAAAACCTGCCGGTAGAAATTCCTGTTTCCGATAAGATTATGCTTTAAATTTTGTATTCCGGTCATTTTTATCTCCGTATTCATATTAGTCAAAGACTATTATATATCTTTTAAAAATTAATGCAAGAATTTTATTTTATTTTAAATTATCCATTATTTTTGTATTGCTTAATTGAAATGACTATGTTATAATTATACCGCTGCACGTTTTGTACCTTTTGTCGGAGTATAGCCATTAAATTGAAATATCGGTACCTTCGGCACAAGGTTGAAACGCGCAAAAACAAACGCATTTATATGCGCTTACCGATTACTTTGTTTACAGGGAGACTAAGGAAAATGAAAAACTTTTTTGCAAAGATCGGCGGGTTTTACAAAAACCACACTGTTGTGGCCGTAATCACGACTATTGCTATTGTTGCAGCAGCCGTTGCAACTCCAATACTTATTAACACTTTCGGCAATCAGGAGCCGGATACTGTAAGTTCACAGCCGGGTGATACCTCAAGCGTAGAGTCAACGGTATCCGAAATTGAGGATAGCAGCAGCGCTACATCTGATGTAACATCAAGCAATACTTCCTCAGCAAACCAAAGCAGCAATACTTCATCAAAGCAACCGACTACAAGCAACACCTCAAGCACAACCAGCAGCAATACTCCAAAGGTTGATTATATGACTGCTGACAAAATTTCGGCGCTTACCTTAAATATGGCGTCCTATAAACAAGAGGTTATAAACATCACTAAGACCAAGGAACCGGATTCTGCCGACTATAGCATGAACGACAGCAATCTTTATGTATCCGCTTTCTCAATTAAGCACGGAAATGATGATAAAAAACTTAACATTTTCGGATACAATTATACAGACAGTGCGAATTGCGTTAATATAGTTTCAAACGAGAACAAGGGTACAGACGCCATTCAATATGAAACCAGCCTTGATTACGAATTCCCCTGCAAAGACGCAGCCTTTGTAAAGGATGCAATTAAGCGGGATATTCAAAAGTATGTAACCTTTACACAGCTTAACAAATCCGCCGTTGAAATTAAATTTACAGGCGCCACTGGTGAGAGCAAAACCTGCAAGGTTTCCGAAATAACCGATGATTTGTACCAGAAGTTCGCAAACGGCACCTATGTTGATGCTCAAATTATTGTTCCTGATAAAGTGGGTGACGTTGATACACACAGCGTTAAAATTTCACAGCAGACCATAAACGGAGTTATCTATTACAAGCTCCATCTCGAATTTACCTTTACAGTAGCTTAAAATAAGACTAATTTCGGAGCACCGGTTTCGGTGCTCCGAACTGTTTGTATTATGGCTTTAGCCAGTTGAGGACGGAACGTCCGAAATAGACAACCACCCGCTATGCGGGTGCGCGTCGAAAGTTATACAAAAAAATTCCCCCAAGTAGTACAATAAGGTTGTTCAAGTCTTAGAGAACTACGAAAGGAGAATTTTAATGGCTAATAGCACAAATAGTTTATCACATACAAAATGGTTATGCAAGTACCATATAGTAATTGTTCCAAAATACAGAAGGAAGATAATATACAATCAATACCGAAAGGACTTGCAAGAAATTATAAGAACACTCTGCAAATACAAAGGTGTAGAAATAATAGAAGGGCATATGATGCCCGACCATGTACATCTTTTGTTGAGCATACCACCAAAAACGAGCATAGCGAGTTTTATGGGATACCTGAAAGGCAAAAGTGCTTTAATGATGTTTGATAAACACGCAAACTTAAAGTATAAGTTTGGCAACCGTCACTTTTGGGCAGAAGGATATTATGTTTCTACAGTAGGCTTAAATGAGAGCACAATAAAGAAATATATACAAGACCAAGAGAAGGCAGATATTGCATTAGATAAGTTGAGCGTAAAAGAATACGCAGACCCATTTAGTTAACCCCTTTAGGGGTAGCCAAAGAGGCAAAGACTCTAAGGCTTGAACAAAGAGAAAGCCCGCGCCTTGAGACGCGGGTCGGCATTATGGGCTTTTAGCCCTTGTGCAAACCACCCGTTTGACGGGTGGTTATGATTTATTATTTTTGGGGTTTTGAAATGTCGGT
>JBMNVM010000111.1:0-5605 GCA_050946805.1 Acutalibacteraceae bacterium
GTCAGGCGGTTTAATTCTCGGTGCCTTCTTTATGGCCACCGATTATGTTACTTCCCCCGTTACCGGCAAGGGCAAGGTCATTTTCGGTGTGGGAGCTGGTCTTATTACCGTACTTATCCGCTTTTGGGGCGTGTATCCGGAAGGCGTTTCCTTTGCGATTTTGATAATGAATATTCTTAACCCATATATAAATTCATGGTCAAAACGCAGGCTTTTCGGAGGTTAAGAAAATGAAAAACAACATTAAATCTGTCATTTCACTGACCGTAATTTGTGCGGTGATTTCAGTTTTGCTTGCAATTACCAACAGCATTACCGAACCGATTATAAAAAAGCAGGAAAACTCCGCGGTAAACGAAACCCTTTCAAAGGTGCTGCCCGGTGGAAAAGATTTTGAAAAGTTAGATATTTCAAGCTACGAGCTTCCAAATACCATAACCGAAGCCTATCGCGAAAGCAGCGGAGGATATGTATTTAAAATGGTTACCGCCGGCTACGGCTCCGATTTTATACTTATGTGCGGAGTTGATTCCGAAGGAAAGGTCGCGGGCGCTGCTTGCATTTCAAGCAAGGAAACACTCGGTGCGGAAAACGAATACGGCCAAAAGCTTGTAGGCGCGGCGGCCGATACGATTGATTCGGTCGATACCATAACAGGCGCCACAAAGACGACCGAGGCATATAAAAACGCGGTAAAGGACGCATTAAACGCAGCTATAATTTTAGGCGGCGGCAGCGTTGATATCAGAACCGATGAACAAATACTTGCGGATAATCTAAATGCCGCTCTGCCTGATGCAAAGGGTAAGTTTACCTCTGTATTTATAACAGAGGATATTGGCGATATTTCGGCCGTTTATAAGGCGGATAACAATAAGGGCTTTGTTTTTGTCTACGGGGAGAAGTTTGTCGCAACCGACAGTCAGGGTAATGTTATTAATGAAACTGACGAGCAGATTAAAGCATTAATTTCAGCCGCGGCACAAAAAATCATTAATTCCACTATGTCAGATGTTGACATTTCGTCTTACGAATTGCCATCACACGTACAAAAGGTTTACAAGACCGCTTCGGGCAATTATGTGTTTGACCTTCGCGCCGCAGGCTACGGCATTAACGGAGACAAATATACAAGATCCGACGAGTATATTTATATTCGTGTTTCGGCCACACCCGACGGCAGAATAATCGCCTGCCAGACCGTTTCTCAAAAGGAAAGCAAGGGTTATGGCGAGGCCTGCGCTGATCCGACCTTCTATACCCAGTTCAATAACAAAAATGAAAGCAACTACAATGAAATTGACGCTATAAGCGGTGCAACCATCACCACAAACGGCTACAAGGCGGCAATTTCAAAGGTGTTTGAAGCTATAAAGATTTTGAAAGGAGAGACCCGATAATGAAAAAGAACGGTAATATGTCAATTCTCATAAAGGGTATGCTCCTTGAAAATCCGGTATTGGTCTTAATTCTCGGTACCTGCCCGACACTTGCCACAACCACCAGTGTCATAGGTGCGCTTAGCATGGGTATTGCGGCGGCGGTCGTTCTTATCTGCTCCAATACCGTTATATCAATGCTTCGCAAGGTTATACCGGATACTGTTCGAATCCCGTGCTATATTGTAATTATTTCCGGCTTTGTAACAGTGGTAAAGCTGTTTATGCATGCCTACCTGCCCAATTTGTACAGCCTTTTGGGCGTTTACCTTGACCTTATAACGGTTAACTGTATAATCTTAGGCCGTGCCGAAATGTTCGCCGGCAAGAATACGGTTTCAAAATCCGTTTTGGACGGTGTTGGAATGGGTGTAGGCTTTATATTTGCGTTATTATCCATTGCCACGATAAGGGAGATAATCGGTGCCGGCAGCTTTGCGGGAATGGAAATTCCTTTCCTTGTTGACCACAAAATCGAATTCTTCATAAAACCGCCCGGAGGCCTTTTGGTATACGGTATAATGATTGCGGTTATAAATAAGATGACCCACGGCAAGGCGCCCTTTAAAAAGGACTTCTCCTGCAAGGGCTGTCCGTCTGCCGGCGTTTGCCATTCGGCAAAGTTAGCAAAACAGGAGGGAATTTAAATGGATAGCTATAAAGGTTTAATTATAATTTTAATGTCCTCTGTTTTGGTGAATAACTATGTTTTAAGCCGTTTTTTGGGAATTTGCCCGTTTCTCGGTGTTTCCAAAAAGCTTAATTCAGCGGTTGGCATGGGTATTGCGGTAATATTTGTAATGCTGGTTGCAACCCTTACAACATGGCCGATTCAGTATTACGTTCTTGATAAAATCGGCCTTTCCTATATGCAGAACATCGTTTTTATTCTGGTTATTGCGGTGCTTGTGCAGTTTACCGAAATAACCCTTAAAAAATATATCCCGGCGCTTCACAAAAGCCTTGGCGTATATCTTCCGCTAATAACCACAAACTGCGCCGTTTTGGGCGTTACGATTAACAATATTAACGACAAGTATAATTTTTTGGAATCCATAGTCAGCTCGCTTGGCTGCGGTCTTGGATTTTTGCTCGCAATGGTACTCTTTTGCGGTATACGCTCACGAATTGAGGAAAGCGAAATACCGCCGTCGCTTAAAGGCCTTCCCGTAACATTGATTGCCGCATCCTTTGTATCGCTTGCTTTCTTTGGTTTTGCGGGAATTGCTGAAAACTTGTTTGGGTGAATGAAATGACAGAAATATTATTGGCTTTTATAGTAGTATCGGCAATAGGTCTGATTTCGGGTATAGTGCTGGCTCTTGCTTCGCATTTTATGCATGTAAAAGAGGATGAAAAATTCCTAAAGGTCAGGGAAGCCCTGCCAAGTGTCAACTGCGGAGCCTGCGGCTATCCCGGCTGTGATGAGTATGCAAGGGCCATCGTTTCGGGCGAGGCCAAGACAAACCTTTGTATCCCCGGCGCCGATGCGGTAGCGCAGGAAATCGCGGATATAATGGGCGTGTCGTTCGAGGATGTCGTAGAATTAAAGGCTTATGTTCACTGCAACGGCAACTGTGAGGCAACCTCCGCAAAGGTTATTTATGACGGTGAAATGACCTGCAGGGCTGCAAATCTTTCATTCGGCGGTCCCGGGAAATGCAGGTTTGGCTGCTTGGGCTGCGGCGACTGTGCAAGGGCCTGTCCCGTTGATGCGATTTATTTAAAGGACGGAATTGCCTTTGTCGATCCGCACAAATGCATCGGTTGCGGACTTTGCGTAAGCGAATGTCCGAAAGAGATTATTTCTCTTATGCCGTTGATTTCAACCGTTGCCGTAATGTGCTCAAGCGAGGATAAAGGTGCCGTGGCGCTCAAAAACTGCAAAAACGCCTGCATTGCCTGCCGTAAATGCGAAAAGGCTTGTCCCACGGGGGCTATTAAGGTTGAGAACAATTTAGCCAGAATTGATTACGATAAGTGTACCTATTGCGGAATTTGTATAGATGTTTGTCCTACAAAATGCATTAAAAGATTGGAAAACGTTACTGAAAAATGCGAAACGGCTTAGCCAAAATCTTTTAAAGAGTGAAAAAATGGGAAAAAACAAAGTATCCGGCAAATTTCGAAACGATTTGCTGCTGGTTTTGGCGGTAGTTTTGGCTGCCGCGGCGATTTTGGCAGTATACAAGCTCAATTCAAGAAAGGGCACCACTGTGCGCGTGTTGATCGACGGCAAGACAAAATATACCTTCAGTTTAAGCGAGCAAGTCGAGAAAAAAATCAGCACAAAGTACGGTGAAAATATCATCTCGATTAAGGATGGCAGGGTATCGGTCAAAAGCGCGGATTGCCCTGATAAAATCTGCGTAAAACACAGGGCAATTTCCAAAAACGGCGAAACTATTGTATGTCTGCCGCATAAGCTGGTCGTTGAAGTTTCGGATGAGGGATAGATTTTAATGAAAACCCGGACAAAAAGAATCGCATTTTTAAGTGTTTTTGCCGCTCTTGCCATGGTACTGGCCTATCTTGAATTGCTTTTGCCGCCTGTGTTTCTTGCAGTACCGGGAATTAAGGTAGGTCTTCCTAACATAATCATTATATTTTTACTATACAGGTTTTCTTTGAAAGATGCCTTAACCGTATCCTTTTTAAGGCTTGTCGTGGTATCGCTGCTTTTTGGCAACGCGGTTACCTTTGTTTACAGTCTTGCGGGTGCGATTTTAAGCATTTTGGTAATGGCGGTTTTAAAGAAAACAAATAAATTTTCGACAATCGGTGTCAGTATCGCCGGCGGAGTATCCCACAATTTAGGGCAGATTATTGTTGCCGTTTGGCTTTTAAGAACTAAAGAAATAGCCTACTACATGGGTATATTGGCGGTATTTGGAATGCTTGCCGGTATTTTTGTGGGACTTTCCGGTATACTATTATTGAGATATACCGAAAAAATTAAGTTTTAATCGATAATTTATTGACAAAGTTTTAATTTGAAAGTATAATTGTATTAATCCAAAGTCTATAAATATGGTAGATTTTAATTTAAGGGGATTATGTTATGAAGAAGTATTTTAGTGTTATACTCTCGGTGCTGATGATTTTGTCACTCATTTCTTTAGCCGGCTGTGGGAAGGATGGTAAAGACACCGCAAGCGGCGAAACTTTGAAGCTGGGACTTGGCGTTCATTCTTACATTGAAGAAATAAAGAATGCCGACGGGGACAATAACGGCGAGGCTGAGTCTGTTACAACCGCTGCCGCAGTTCTTCTTGATAAGACCGGAAAAATTGTGAAATGCGCACTTGACACAGCGGTTAACAAGATTGCCTTCACTGCCGCCGGTCAGGCCGTTGAACCCGGAAAAATGCTCACAAAGTATGAACTTAAAAACGACTACGGAATGAAGTCAAAGTCTGCTGTAAAGAAGGAATGGTTCGAGCAGGTAGACGCTTTCATTTCTGTTGTCGAGGGCAAAACCCTTGAGGAAGTAAAGGCTCTTATGGCTGAAGACAAAAAGGGCAAAGAGGCGGTTGTTAATGCCGGCTGCACCATTGTAATTTCAGATTTTATTAACGCAATCGAAAAAGCGGTTGACAATGCCGTCGATTCAAATGCTAAAACCGGCGATATTGTAAAACTCGGCTTTGTTTCTTCTTTACATGACAAGAAGGACGCAACCGAAGATGCAAAAGGATTAAATCAGGTTGACACCACTATTGTCGCTACGGCTCTTAACAAGGACAATAAGGTAACCGCTTCGGTTGTTGATGCGGTTCAGACCAAGGTTGAGTTTGACAACAAGGGAGTCTCCAATACGTCATACGGTTTTGTTATTGCCACCAAGAAAGCGCTTGGCGATAAATACGGTATGGCAGCTTCTGGCAAGGACCTTAACGGAGACGGAGTTGTAAAAGAGTGGTACGAGCAGGCAACTGCCTTTTCTAAGGCCTGTGAGGGCAAAAAGGCCGATGACATTGCAAAACTCGTAGACAAAAATGGCTACGGTGTGGAATCCATTCAGAAAGCGGGCTGTACAATAAATATCGATGATATGGTAAAGGCCGCAATTAAGGCCGCAACCGTTGAAAAATAATAGCTTGCAAATTTGGAAGGGATGTCTTTTTTCGGCATCCCTTTTTTTTAAAGGAAGAACCGATGAAAAA